>CAITXW010000385.1 GCA_903896425.1 uncultured beta proteobacterium
ATGGTCTGTGTCTCGGGCGGCAAGGACAGCTATGGCCTGCTCGACATCCTGCTCAAATTGCAGGCTAGAGCACCGGTTCATTTCGAACTGGTTGCCGTCAACCTGGACCAGAAGCAGCCCGGATTTCCAGCGCACATCCTGCCGGCTTACCTGAAGCAGCTCGGCGTGCCGTTTCACATCGAAACGCAGGACACTTACAACATCGTCAAGAAGGTGATCCCCGAAGGCAAGACCATGTGCAGCCTGTGCAGTCGCTTGCGCCGCGGCATCCTGTACCGCGTAGCAGACGAGTTGAAGGTCACCAAAATTGCGCTCGGACACCACCGCGACGACATGCTGCAGACCTTGTTCCTCAACATGTTCTTCGCCGGCAAACTCAAGGGCATGCCGCCCAAACTGGTGAGCGACGATGGCGGCCACATCGTGATCCGTCCGCTGGCCAATGTGGCGGAGAAAGACCTGACGCGCTGGGCTGAACACTGCCAGTTCCCCATCATTCCGTGTTCGCTGTGCGGCAGCCAGGAGAACCTGCAGCGCCAGCAGATTGGCAACATGCTGCGCGAATGGGAGAAGAAATATCCGGGACGCATCAAGAGCATGTTGACGGCGCTGCACAACGTCGTGCCCTCACACCTGATGGACGCCAAGCTGCACAACTTCAAGGACATCAAGGTCACCGGTGTGCCCAGTGCCGACGGTGATAAGGTGTTTGACGCGGAAGAATTCACCAGCGCTGCCCTGCCTGGCTCGCAGGTGATCGGTCTTCAACTTGACTAGCTACTGCGTCAGCACCCTCACGCGCTGTTCGATCGGAGGGTGCACGGTTTTCATTGGCTTTAGGTACGCCATCAGCGCGTCACTGTCGACAATGCCGGTATCGACGCGCAAACCCCTGGCGTTGCGGATGCTGGTAAAGCCATCACCGCCGCTGGCGACGAAGTTGCTGACGACGCAGCGATAAATCACATCCTTACGCACAGGCTGGTAGACGCCGGCATCGTCCCTGACTTCCAGCGCCGTCACGCGCTGACCGCGATCGGCATGGGCTGCCAGCGTGAAGCGCATACCGGCCACATAGGGGTAGGGTAGCGGATGCTTTTTGCCGATCAGAAAATGGATGTGCCCCTCCAGCGCCACTTTCAACTCGGCGCCGCTCAAATCCAGCAGCACCAATGTGTTGGCAAATGGCAGCAGTTCCAGCACATCACCAACCGAAATCTGACCTGCCGGCAGGTCCTTGCGCACACCACCGTTGTTGACGATTGCCAGTTGCGCCTTCGGCACAGCAGCCAGCATGGAGTCGGCCACCAGCGGTCCGGGTCCGGCATTGGGACCCCGTAACAGCGCGTGGTCGGTTTTGCTCACCAGCGTCTGGTGAAAGCCCGCCAGTTGCGCCGTGTACGGTGCCAGCACGGCCGCACTCGCGGCGTCTTCCTTGACCACTCGCAGCAGGCCGCCGGGCTTGAAGGACTGCACGATACGTGCGTAGGCCGAACTCTCGGGCGCGACGCTCACAGCATTACGCACAAAATGGTCTGATACCGGAATAACCGAATAGGATGAATGGCCGCCAATCCTCCCCTCGGCATCGAAATTCGCATCAATACGGCCCAACATCTGGGCCCACTTCCAGGCCTGCAGGATCAGCACCCGATTGCCGTCTGGCGCCAGTACTTCGGTTGGATAAGGACCCTCGGGCACCAACCCGACCGAAGCCAGACTGAGCGCATCACCGAGCAGGCTATGGCTGTGCCCGCCAACGATGATGTCAATGCCGCTGACCGCTGCGGCCAGTTTCAGGTCCTGGGCATAACCCAGATGGGACAGCAACACGATTTTGTTCACGCCCTGCGCTGTCAGCGCTGCCACCTCGCGCTCGGCGCTGGCGCGGGCATCGAGAAACTTGACCTGACCGACATCGAGTGTGGTCTGCGGTGTTGATTCGGTCGTCAGGCCGATGATGCCGATGCGCTCACCTTTGATCTCCTTGACGATGCGTGTTGGCACGCGCTGCGATGCCATGGAAGGTTCGCCAGAAAAATCGATGTTCGCGGAGATCAAGGGGAACTTTGACCACTGCAGATAAGACGCAAGCGCTGCCGTGCCACGGTCAAACTCGTGGTTGCCCAAGGTCATGGCGGCAACGCCGAGTCGGTTCAGGAACTCGAACTCGGGCCGACCCTTGAACAGCGTGAAGTAGAGCGAGCCCTGCACGGCATCGCCGGCGTGCAGCAGCAGCAAGTCGGGGTTGGCGGCGCGCATTTCATCCACCAGGGTCTGTAACCGGGCGAAGCCGCCCACCTGTACCGTGGTTTTTTGGCCATCGATCAACAAGGTCAAAGGCGTTGCTTCCAGGTGCGAGTGGCTGTCGTTGATATGCGCGATGGACAGGGTGTAGCCATCGGCCGCAGCGCAGAGCGTAGGGGCCGTGATGAACACGAGGTCCAGCAAGGCCAGCGCCATGAGACGGCGAAGCAGGTTTTTGCAATCAAGCGGATTCACGAACACACCTTGAAACTGGAAACAGGACGCCCCGATTGGACACCAGAGTCAATGCGTCCTGCGAAAAGCGCACTGCAAATGCTGGAAATACAATCAAGTCCCATGCAAGCCACCCGCATCATTGCCATCCGCCACGGTGAAACTGCCTGGAATGTGGACGCCCGCATCCAGGGGCAAATCGACATCGAATTGAATGAGACGGGTCGTTGGCAGGCGCAGCGCGTGGCGCAGGCCTTGGTGGATGAGCCGATTAGCGCCGTCTACTCCAGCCATCTGCTGCGTGCCTGGGAGACGGCCCGCGTCATCGCGCAGCACAACAGACTTGCGGCCGAGCCCTGTGCGGATTTGCGCGAGCGCAGCTTCGGCGTGTTCGAGGGGATGACTTTTCCCGAGGTTGAAGCCGCATGGCCAGACCAGGCACGGTGCTGGCGCCGGCGCGAACCCGATTGGGCACCCGAAGGCGGCGAGTCGCTGGCCCAATTGCAAGCGCGCATCGTGCAGACGACTTCGGCCTTGGCGCAGCGCCACGCAGGTGAGCAAATTGTGCTGGTGGCGCATGGTGGCGTCATGGACATGTTGTACCGCGCCGCCACCGGGCAGGATCTGCAGACCGCGCGCAGTTGGAATCTGGCTAATGCCACCATCAACCGGTTGCTGTGGACACCGCAGGGGCTGACCCTGATTGGATGGGCCGATACCCGGCACCTCGAAAACGATGAGGCTCTCGATGAAAGCAGTGTCTGAATCGAAACCGGTGACCATGTGCGGCCGCCATCGTGTGATCGAATGGCTGCTGATTGCCGCTGCCGTGCTGACAACTGTCAGCGCCACGCTGGGCGTGTTGATGCTGTACTACGTCTTCAAACCCCTGACCATGTTGCTGGCCATGGGCCTGGTGCTGCTGCGCGCGCGCAGCTCAGGCGCGTTGGGACGGTTCGACATCCTGTTGTTGCTGGCGCTGCTGGCGTCGATGGCGGGCGATGTGTTCCTGATGCTGCCGGGCAACTACTTTCTGCCGGGCCTGGCTTCGTTTCTGCTGGCGCATCTTTTCTACATCGCCTTGTTCCGCCAGAACAGTCCCTGGTTTGCCAACCGCCGTGCTCTGGCCGGCACGCTGGGCGCCGGCGCAGCCATGTACGCCTGGGTCTGGGGTGGTCTGAACGACCCGGTGCTCAAAATTGCAGTAGCAACTTACGTCACGGTGATTTCCCTGATGGTGGCGCAGGCGATTGGCCGTGCCACGATTCTGCAAAACCTGGCCGCACGCGCCGTGGCGCTGGGCGCTTGCGCCTTTATGCTGAGCGACTCGCTGATCGCCATCAACCGGTTTGTGCAGCCGCTGCCGCTGGTCTCGCTATGGGTATTGGGAAGCTATTACCTGGCGCAGATTTTGATCGTGCGCAATGCCAAAGCCTGACATTTCGTCATTGCATCGCGTGGCGCTGTGAAAGCACTGGATCCCGGATCAAGTCCGGGATGACAGCCGGGGCCGGGAAGACAGCGATTCTTAGGCTTCAAACATATCGCCATCGCGATTCGGCGGCGCGACACCGAGATGGCGGTAAGCGGCCAGCGTTGCGATGCGTCCGCGCGGCGTGCGTTGCAGATAGCCCTGCTGGATCAGATAGGGCTCGATCACGTCTTCGATGGTTTCGCGTTCTTCACCAATGCTGGCGGCGATGTTGTCGAGGCCGACCGGGCCGCCGTCGAAGCGGTGAATGACGGCTTCGAGCAGTTTGCGGTCCATCACATCGAAACCCTGCGGATCGACATCGAGCATGGCCAGCGCCCGGTTCGCGATGTCAAGCGTGATTTCTCCGATGCCCTTGACGTCCGCATAGTCGCGCACGCGGCGCAGCAGACGGTTGGCAATGCGTGGCGTGCCGCGCGCGCGCCGGGCAATCTCGAACCCCCCTGCTTCATCGGCGGGAACATTGAGCAGTCCGGCGCTGCGCTTGACAATGCGCGCAAGTTCCTCGGGTGTGTAGAACTCCAGACGCGAGACGATGCCGAAGCGATCCCGCAGCGGGTTGGTCAGCATGCCAGCGCGCGTCGTGGCGCCGACCAGGGTAAAGGGCTGCAGATCAAGCTTGATGGAGCGCGCCGCCGGTCCTTCGCCGATCATGATGTCGATCTTGTAGTCTTCCAGCGCCGGATACAGGATTTCTTCCACCACCGGGCTCAGGCGGTGAATCTCATCGATGAAGAGAACGTCGTTCTTTTCCAGGTTGGTAAGCAGGGCCGCGAGGTCTTTGGGCTTTTCCAGAACCGGCCCGCTGGTCTGGCGCAGGTTGACGCCGAGTTCGTGCGCAATGATGTGTGACAGCGTGGTCTTGCCCAGGCCTGGCGGGCCAAACAACAGCACGTGGTCAAGCGCTTCACCGCGCATCTTGGCCGCGCTGATGAAGATCTCAAGCTGCTCACGTACCTTGACCTGCCCGACATACTCGTCAAGCATCTTGGGCCGCAGCGCGCGCTCCACCGCCTCTTCGTTGGGCGAAGCGGGCCCCGCTGACACCATGCGGCGCGCGGGCGAAGGGGCGAAATCGTCGGTTTGAATGCTCACGGAGTCTGCTCTGATTGAGATTCGACTATAGCCGCTGGCGACAGCCGCAATGCCGACAAATTACTTTGCCAACGCCTTCAGCGCGAGCTTGATGCCCTCGCTGACACCGACATCGGCCGGCAGCGCCTTGAGGGAGATCGCGGCTTCCTTGTCGCTGTAACCGAGCGCCAGCAGCGCCTGCAGAATATCGGCCTGCGCCGCGTTGGCGACACTGACGCTGACGCCGATGTCGGCACCGAGCTTGCCCTTGAGCTCGAGCAACAGGCGCTCGGCTGTCTTCTTGCCGATGCCCGGCACCTTGATCAACCGACCAGCTTCCTGCAGCGTCACGGCCTGCCCGAGTTCGGCCACGCTCATGCCTGACAGAACCGACAGGGCGGTGCGCGGCCCGACGCCCGAAATCTTGATCAGTTGCCGAAAGGCCTCACGTTCCTGCGAAGTGGCAAAACCGTAGAGAATTTGCGCGTCTTCGCGCACCACGAAGTGCGTCAGCAGGCTGACCTTGCTGCCCAGCTCCGGCAGGTTGTAGAAAGTGCTCATGGGCACATGGACCTCGTAGCCCACACCATGACAATCCAGCAGAACCTGGGGTGGATTCTTGTCTTCGAGCGTGCCTGTCAGTTTGCCGATCATTTCTTGCCTATCATTGGTGACCCATTTCAGGAATTATCAACTTGATTCTCAGACACATCTTTTCACCGCCCAACAACAACCGGTTGTCACACATGTGTGGACCGATGGACGCGCATCTGCGCAGCATCGAAATCGCGCTGCAGGTGAAGATCGCGCACCGGCACGAACAGTTCAAGGTCGACGGCAGCAAGGCCAACGCCCAGCGCGGCATGGAGATACTGCAGGCCTTGTACGAAATGGCGGCGCGCCCGATCGAACCCGCCACTGTGCAGTTGATGCTGGCGGGCGATGCCAGCATGTCGGATACGGATGGTCCGGGACTCAAGACCAAGCGCAGCGACCTCAAACCCCGCACCATGAACCAGGCCATCTACCTGGATAACATTGCTGTGCATGACATCACGTTTGGCATTGG
>CAITXW010000386.1 GCA_903896425.1 uncultured beta proteobacterium
CAGGCGATTGGCCAACCGTCGCATGGGACGGCCACCACCATGGTCGAAAACCTGCACCGAGGCGGCATGATTCGGCGCGCTGGCAAGTTGCTGGCGGTGCCGTCGGCAGCGTCGACCCGCGAAATCGATTTTGGCAGCGGGCCGGTCACCACCATTTGTATCCCGTGGGGCGATGTCGCCACCGCCTGGGTTTCGACGGGCATTGCCGACATTGAAGTCTTCATGGCGGCGCCGGCGGCCATGCGCTGGATGGCCAAGGCTTCGCGCTACTTCGGCGGTGTCATGGGTTCGAGTTGGGTGCAGAACCTGCTCAAGAAGCAAATTGACTCCGGGCCGGCGGGCCCCAATGCCGAGCAGCGCGAACGTGGTGCTTCGCACCTTTGGGGGCAAGTGCGAAACGCCGCCGGGCAAACGGCAACTGTGCGCCTGGACACCGTGGAAGGCTATGCACTCACCGCGCTGACCGCCTGGGACATCGCCAAGCGAACAGCCAAGGGTGCGGCACAGCCCGGGTATCGCACGCCGTCGCTGGTCTTTGGCGCCGACTACATCCTGAACTTTTCCGGCACCACACGCACGGACTTGTGATTTTGCAATTCAGTGCATCAGCACCCGTGCAACACCCCAGGCCGCAGCACACCAGGTGAGGGCAAAGGCAACCATCGACAGGCCGAATGCCGGACCGCGTTTGGCGGGGCTGCTTTGATAGGCAAGGGCATACCAAATTCTTGAAACCAGCCAGAACGCGCCCAACGCGGCGGCGCCGCGGTCACTGATGAATTCGGCGTTAACCCACAGCGCCGGCAGCAACAGCGCGGCGTTCTCCAACGTGTTCATCTGGATGCGGTAGGCGCGTTCAAACATTTCATGTCCGGTCACGGACGGTGCCTTGATGCCATAGCGGCCCCGGGCGCGACCGACGTTGACGCTGGTGGCCAGCATCAGCAAGCCAATCAGGAGGGTGACGAGTGAAGTCAGGGGGTATGCGGTCATAGAAGCCTCCAATGGTTGTGCGCGATGGCCTTACTGTATTGGAAAAGTGCGCGATTGGGATATGCCAGCCCCGGTGAAGCCTGCCTGCTGCAAGGGTTTTTGAATGGTGCTAGCCTGCACTCGGGCATCGAGGCCCCCGCGCTTTGTTTTTTTCGCGCGGTTCTTTGAGATTTAACCCGGCCCTGTGCCGGGTTCTTTTTGTCTGCTGCTGCGGGAATCCATGGCTGGCCGAGGTTATGCGCGATTTGAGTGGCCTGGGCAGCACCGTTGTGTTGACGCTTTTCACCCTGGCGACCGTTGGCTATCGCCCGCTTTACAACACCGCGTGGCTTGAAGCTGGGCAGGCCTTGGCTCAACGTGGACCGCCCGGGATGCGCAGCAAGTTAATTGCCACCGGGTGTCGGCGAAATCTCCTGCCGAGCATTTGGTGATGATCGACCGCCACATGAGATTGCCTTCAAAGAGTTAACGTTGTCGGATTGACTGCCTTATTTCGTCGTTATCATGAAGGCTGCCGTGTAACTGGGTACCTTGATCTAAGCTCGCCCGAACCAAAAGACTATGCCAATGATCTCTTCGAACTCGTCAATAGAGCACAAATTCAAAAATTTGTCTTTAAGCACTCGATCGAGGAAATGAAGGGAACCTGCGCTGTGACCTTGCTTCTCAATTTTTTATCAGCTGAGAGAAACCGGGTGCATTGCCCATCAAAGGATACAAACCATGAGCGCACTTAAAACCGCACGCATGCTGACTCGCTACAACACTTGGGCTAACCAGGTGTTCTACGACTCAGTGTTCGCACTTCCGCCTGGGGAAGCAGAGAAGCCGCGCGCTACCCTTTTCAAGAACATCGTCCACACCCTCAATCACAACTATGTGATCGATTCGATCTTCCGTGCCCACGTGGAGGGACGCGAGCATGGGTACACCGCGCGCAACACCACCGATCACCCGCCACTGGCCGAGCTATGGACCGTACAACAGGAATTCGATGCGTGGTTCATTCGCTGGAGCGACAGCCTGACAACCGAATCTCTAGATGAGACGCTCAATTTCACATTCGTTGGTGGAGGCGCAGGTGCCATGACGCGAAGCGAGATCATCCTGCACTTGATCATTCACACCTCCTACCATCGCGGCTTTGCCGCAGACATGTTCTTCCAAGTGCCGGCACGGGCGCCTACGACCGACCTACCTGTTTATTTGCGTGATGTGCCGACCGCACGGGATTAGTCAGGGGGACAACCTGTAAGCGACCTCACGGAAAGAAGACCCGGAACGTGCGAGGGAAGAACTAGCTGCACAGCCACTCCCACATACACACGTGGGCCGTGAAAAAAGTGGCAAAAAATTTTTGGCCCTTTGATCATTGCATATGGGTGATTTTTTATGTTGTTGAGAGAGGCATAGGTAAGCGGCCCTGCAAGGGCTATGTCATCGATCACATTACGCCGGTACGCCGCTGCAAATATTGCGGACTTACGAGGCGATTGCCGTCAATCAGCTGGCTGAAAACCGTCTGATCGCGGTTCTGCAAAATCTCAACATACCGGCTGAATTGGCAGCGGTACTCGATGATTTGACGGCGGAGTTGGGTTCGGGTGCAAAGGCATGGGCTGTTGTGATCAAGTGGCTGTCGGTGGCTTTGGTAGATCAGTTTGTGCTGTCCAGGCACGGTGAGCGTCTGCTGCGCCTTATTCTCAAATCAATGGATGCGGATGCGCTGGATCTGGCGGTGCAACAGGTTGAGAAGAAACTGGGACCCGTCAGTGCAAAGTGGGGCCATAAGTGCCGCACTGCACGAGCCGCTGAAGTGGCTGCGGGCAGGGAAGATGACGTGGATGATTATGAGATACCGGCGTTTTTGAGGAAGCAGGCGGATTGACTTGGTAAAACCAACCAATGCGTCTCTTTTTCTGTTTGGTTGGACTCTTGTGTTGTCTCTCGATCAAGCCGCCATCGGTTGAAGAACGCGGATGCGTGGCTCAATTTCAGAAAGGTGTTCGCGGGTAGTCATCCGCATGTCGTATTCGGACTGCAGGTTGAGCCAGAAGCGAGGTTCCATCTTGAAAAATAGACCCAAACGTAACGCGGTGTCTGCAGTGATCGGACGCTTGCCGTTAACCAGTTCACTGATGCGACTAGGGGGCACATCAATGTCAGCGGCGAGTTGGCGAGCTGTGATGCCCATGGACTTCATAAAGTCCTCAAGGAGGATCTCGCCTGGGTGAATTTCGTCAAGTAATTTGGCCATTTCCAACTCCTAGTGATAGTCCACAATTTCAACGTGATGTGCGCCATCTTCACGCCATACAAAACATACGCGCCACTGATCATTCACCCGAATGCTGTGCTGACCCTTGCGATCACCCTTGAGAGCCTCGAGTTTGTTGCCGGGAGGAATCCTCAGGCTATCGAGGACTGTTGCAGCATGGAGCTGCAACAGCTTTCGCCGTGCGACTCGCTCGATGCTTTTGAACCGCCGTACTGGCCGGCTATGGAAAAGCGAATCGGTTTCAGGGCATTGAAACGAATGGATCATGAGTGATCATATTCTGCGAAACAGAATCTGTCAAACTGAACTTTTGCAGGGTGTTTCTTTGGCAACTTTGAAATGGATATGAAAGACGGGGAAATACGTCTGAGAACCGTCGTGGAAGGCACTGGAGACCTGAGCGACGCGATGATAGACAGGGTTCACACATCCAACCTGAGAACGACAGACCGCTATCAGGCTGCGCTGCTTGCTGTGGCATTCGGAAATGCCTCGCCGGATGCGATTCTTGAGCTGGCCGAGCGTGGGGAAGATGCTAAGCTTCAGTGACCACGCGCAACCAATCGGATGCGGAACTCTTCGCGCAGTTGCAGCAAGCCCTGCAGCGAATGCCGGCTGACAGTTTTACCGTCCAGCGACTTGAACAACAGTTAAAGGCCGTGAGCGACTTGAACGATGCGCTCTACCAACGCATGCTGCACGGGTTTTCGGTTGCCCACCACGTTGGTTCGACGCTTGACCTCGGCATTGAGTCGCTCCAGCGGGTTGGTCGAGTAGATCTGGGTCCAATGCGCCTTGGGAAACGTCATGAACGCCAGCACATCGTTTTCAGCATCGTCCATCAAGACACTG
>CAITXW010000387.1 GCA_903896425.1 uncultured beta proteobacterium
CATCAATCGCCTCTGCCTTTCAATCGTCTCTGGCTCACTGCAATAGAAATTTGTTTCCCGATTTCCATACTTCTTCAGTGCCTGCGACACCAACCATGCATCTTGTGCCGTAGCTGGAGCAACGGGCCTGAGAGCCGGATACCGCGTTTTCCGCTTGTATTGGACAAGTCTTGCCAGCCGGTTGGCGTAGGCTTTGACAGGTGTAATTTCACGGACAAGAGGTCGATCCACTACAAGCGGCTGGTATTGCCTGCCGATGGTTGCAAGCCAGTCACGCCACTTGAACTCGTTGAATCGGTGCGTCAGAATGCAAGCGGCCCATGGAATGGCCATCGCATCAGCGCAAATTGCACCATGCAATGACTCCGCCAGGATGCGCGAGCATCCGCGCATTTGCGAGATTACCGCATTGGGCTCCTGCCGGGGGTTGATCAACACCGTACCGGCAGTAGCTGCAACGTCAACCCAGTCATAACTGTCGCAAGTGGCGTAGTGAGGAATCAGGCCGATGGGGCCTTCTTCGTCGTGTCCGGATGTCAATTCAGGCCAAAGGATTGCGGAGTCTCCAATTGCGCTGTCGGCGGGCAGACCAAATTCAATGGCTGTCATTGGTCCTCGAACCCAGCGGAAGTCCCAATTCGAATCCGGCATTGCGACGTTGTACTCACCGATCCCCGCCCCAAGAACAACCTTCTTCATCGACGGGTCGTGACGGCCGTCCAACAACGTACCTACTCCGTAGAAAAATACCCTGCCGGTTAGCTCTTCGAGGTTCGGAAACAAGCGCTTCCACAACTGGAGATTGATATCGTCACCAAAGTTACCGCCCGCAATCCTGCAGTATTTGATGAGACCCACTGTTATCCCTTTATCGATTGGTACCACGCCGCTGCATCTTCCAAGACTTCATTTGCCTGAGCCGATGATCCAGCAAGGGTGGTGCCAGAATGTGATGAGCAAGTGAAGTTTGGGTAAAAGATGCCATGGGACAACGTGGCTTAACTGGATTTCTTCCTTCGATGAGTCGGTCGATGTGATGCTGAAGTTGGTTGGCACTGACATTGCATTGGTTCATTCTGAGCGACAACCTTTCATGGAAGTTGGCTGCATTGCGCCTGCAACGCTGCTGCGCACCTTGTCCCGCCAGGTTCGCGGTCTTGCACAGCGAAACGGGTCACCATGCCAACCACCAAGCGGCATACCAGAACCCAACCAGCTCCGGGAAGTGCATTTGTCGGAGCGCCGATTGCCTTTATTTACAACCTGTTAACCAACCATGCGGAACGGTTTGTTTGCAAACAATGCATGATCTGTCGCTACTAATTATTGGCGGATCGGTCATGATGAAAAGAGTTCTTCTAGCCCTCGTTGCTTTGTCTGGTGGCCTGGTCTTTGGGCAGGAAGTCGGCAAAGTTTTATCTTCCGTTGCAGTGATACAGCAAGTGACGGTCCCCATGCAAGTATGTTCAACGCAGCAGATTGAAGTTCAGCGCCTCAATTCTGGAGCAGGGGCAGCAATTGGCGCCATCGCGGGAGCGGCACTTGGGGAATCGTCTGGAGGGCATGGCCCAGCGCGGGCTGCGGCCACAATGATTGGTGCCATCGGAGGCGCGGTTATCGGGAACAATATTGAAGGTCACCCACAGCCTCAAGTCGAAAACATGCAACGTTGCAGGACGCAGATGTACTACGAAAATCGCGTCGTAGGGTACAGGGTTGAATACGAATACGCCGGCAAACAATATTCAGCGCAATTGCCACAAGATCCCGGCCCAACCATTCAACTCCAAGTTACGCCTTTTAGCGAGGCGTCCCTAACTGCTCCCGTGTATGCGTCACCACCGCCCATTGAAGTGCAGCCAGCAGAGCCGATCTACTACGAAAGACCCAGCAATCCCCAGATTTCAGTGGACATCGGCATTGGTGGCTATTTCGGTCATAGGCATTAGTCAGCCAAGTTGGCATTCTGGCCGGATGGCTGTATCAAATTCGAAAGGCAGGATAGAAACATGATGAGAACCCTAAGATTGCTTGCGCTTGGCAGTATTGCCCTTGCGGTTCTAACCAACTCTGCGTGGTCTGAAGAAGGCCGTCCGCATCGTGGACCAGAGGCCCGTACGATTCGCGGCCAGTTTCGACTGGATGGCAGATACCACCACGATCACTATTACCCAATCCGTGGAATGGCAGTAGGTGCGCTTCCGCGAGGCGCGTTACATGTCGCATACGGTGGTGGACGCTATTTCTTCCATGGTGGAGTCTGGTATCGACCCTTCGGCAGCCGCTTTGTAGTGGTTGCTCCACCCTTTGGCATTGTTTTGCCCGTGCTGCCCATGGACTTCGTGACGCTCCAGATTGGGGGAAGCCCGTATTTTTATGCCAACGGCACCTACTATGTGACAACTCCCGGCGTCGGCTACACCGTTGTAGCGCCACCACCCAATGCAGATCTGGCGCAGGGAGTTCCGGCACCGGCGACGGCTCCCATGTCTTCTGCCCCACCGGCCCCCGTGCTGTCTGAAGCGACGTCCGCACCCATGACCTATCCCAGGAACGGGCAAAGTGCGACGCAAAACGCGAAGGACATCCAGGAATGCAATCAATGGGCCAACGCGCAACCAGGCACGGCAGGCAATGCGGGCACTTTCCAGCGCGCATTTGCAGCCTGCATGGATGGCCGGGGTTATACGGTGCGATGAAGGTGGGCAATTGACCGGCCCGGCTGGAATTCGCGGACTCGCTCTGGTACTGGCGGGGTTGTCCAGCCTCGGGTTGTGGGCACAAGTGCCTGCCAGTTCGATGCTGCAGCCGGCGCAGAAGCCGGTCAGTTCAGACGCCTCACCAGATACCTCGCCCGATACGCGAGACCCCGCGTCAAAGCCCGTAAGCCCGTCGGTGACCTTGAGACCGGTTATCGTGCGCGCCAATGCCGAAATGGAAGCGCGCAGGCAGTCCACCGCTGCCAAGATCATTATCGGGCGCGAAGATATTGAGCTTTACGGCGACTCGACGGTCGGCGAACTGTTCAAGCGTCTGCCCGGCATCACGGTGCAGGGGCGCCCCGGCAGGGGTGGTGCTCCACGCATGCGGGGTCTGGGCAATGGTTACACCCAGATTTTGATCGATGGTGAGCGCGTACCGCGTGGCTTCTCGCTGGACGATTTGTCGCCAGAGCAAATCGAGCGCATTGAGATATTGCGGGCGCCCACTGCAGAAACCGGGGCACGCGCGATTGCAGGAACCATCAACATCATTACGCGAGGCGGCTACACCAAGCACATCAATAACCTGAACCTGAGTGTCGCGAAGGAGAAGGGTCACGCTTCACCCAGCCTTGCCTGGTCGCGCAACGACACCAGCGGCAATTTGATTTACAACTTCTCGGTGGCAGCATCTCACAATGAGCGTTCCAACGATCTGGTGAATGAGACGGTGACCGAGAACCTCAGCAACGGGAAGGTCAACAGCCAGTCCGAGGCCGTTTCCTCCATGGGTGCAAGAGACGGGTTGCATGCCAATGCGCGCCTGCAATGGTCTGGTTCGGGTGGAGATTCATTCACCTTTACGCCAATGGTTGCCGTCACCAGAAATACTGCCAATTCGTTCAGCCGGTTGACGCAAAGTGGAGACAGTGCTTTGGCTACTGGCGTGGATGGACCTCTCTACGACAGTAGTTCGGGCAGTTCTGAGGGCGATTTCTATACCGTTCGTCTGGCAGGTTTGTGGATACACCGGCTCGACGACGGCTCCACTTTACGCTTGGGCGCCAGTTCCGGCCAAAGTGCCTGGAACAACACGTCGCAACGTCAGAACATCAGTCAGACAAACGGGGTGGTGGCAACTTCCAGCCAGCAGTCCGACCAGCATGACGTGACGCTCAACCTGAACGCCAAGTATTCCAGGACTCTGGCTGAAGAACACAGCCTGGTCACAGGTGTTGAACTGGAGTCCAACCAGCGCAATGAAACGGCCACCACGCTGCAAAATGGTCAGTCCCCGCTCAGCGATTTCGACGGGAATTTGAAGGCATCAAGCATGCGCCTTGCGCTCTATGCGCAGGATGAGTGGGCAGTGACTCCCCATTGGGCGGCTCACGCGGGAGTGCGGTGGGAAGGGATACGCACTGACGGCAGCATCAGCGCAGACGCCGCCGATGTGGAAAACGTTAGCCAGGTGGCCACACCCTTGTTCCACGCCGTGTGGCGCCCTGATTTGGCAGTAAAGGATCAGGTCCGGTTCAGTTTGACGCGGAGTTACCGATCTCCAAATTTGCAGGACCTGATTGCACGGCCCGTCATCAATTCGATGTATCTCAATCGGGGCGCCAATGTCGAGGTTCACCCCGACACTGCTGGCAATCCTTACCTTGCACCGGAACTGGCCTCCGGACTGGATGTGGCCTTTGAGCATTATGTTGCCGGCGGCGGCTTGATGAGCGCCAATGTGTTCTACCGGCAAATCCAGAATTACATGCGCAGTCAGACAAGCTTGGAGACTGTGTCGTGGGCAGATGTGCCGCGATGGGTATCGCGCAAGCAAAACATCGGCAACGCGAACACGGCCGGGTTAGAACTGGAAGCCAAGTTTCGGATGAGTGAAGTATTTCCCGAGTTCCCAGCGGTGGATTTGCGGACCAACCTGAGCCTGTTTCGTTCCAGGGTAGAAGGGGTGGCCGCTCCGAACAACCGTCTGGATCAGCAGCCAGACGGTACCGCGAACCTGGGTGCGGACTATGTTTTGCGTGGTCTCCCACTCAAGATCGGTGGAAACATTAACTGGACTCCTGCGTTTACCACGCGATTGAGCGACGATCAAACTGTTTTCCAGAGCAACAAGTTTGTAGCTGACGCGTATGTGCTTTGGACCATCAGTCCGACAATGCAATTGCGAATCTCGGCGAACAACTTTGCCGGACGCGACTACGTGACAGGGGGAAGTCTCCTGTCGATGAACTCTCTGGGGCAACCACTGCGCGAATCGACTCAAAGCGTTGCACCGTCGTTTGTCAGCTTGACCACCAAACTGGAAATTAGGTTATAACAATTCAATGGTCCCCATGAAAAAAATACATTCCTGTATCGCGGGCGGTGACAAATGACACCCACTTATTCGAGATTGCCAGCGCTGCGGCGGTCGCTCATTGGCGCCTTGCTTGCCACCAGTGCCGGCGCCGCACTGGCCGTGCTCGGGCAAGGCCCGGGCGGCGACTTGCCCACTTCATCGGTGACGCCAGCGCTCGTCCACAGACTGGCGGCAGCCCCACTGGCCCAGGCGCAGGCCTACACGACCCAGGCGTTTACCTATGAAAACGGGACCCGTGTCGTGGAATATATTTCCAGTACAGGCCAGGTATTTGCGCTGTCATGGCGCGGACCGGTGCTGCCTGATCTGAGTGTCATGCTGGGCGACTACTTCAAGACTTTTCAAACGCAGACGCAGCAAATGCGCTTGCAGGGTCGGCGTGGTTCCGCCGTGAACATCGAGCGAGACGGCCTGGTGATCAGTTCCCATGGCCGAATGCGCAATTTCTCCGGCTTTGCCTATGCACCGGCACTGATCCCACCAGGGGTCAATATCAAAGATGTACTTCAATAGATTCTTGTACCCGGCCCTGGCGTCTGCCCTTGTGGCTGTGCTGCTCAGCGCCTGTGGCGGCGGTGGTTCAACACCGACTGCGACCGGTTCCGGCAATCCGGGCGGCTTGAGCAACGTGCTCGGTGTCACGGTAGACGCGGGTCCGGCCGGCCCGGTGGCCAGCGTCAACGTTTTATACACCACGGTCAAGATCTGCAAGCCGGGCGATACACAATGCCAGACGATTGACCATGTCATGGTGGATACCGGTTCCAGCGGATTGCGGGTACTGGCCAGTGTGCTGGCGCCGGGCCTGAATCTGAGCCGGCTCACTGGCTCCAGTGGCCTGCCCCTGCTGAACTGCGCGCAATATGTGGACAACTCGATCAACTGGGGATCGGTAGCCAGCGCCGATGTGGTGCTCGCAGGCAAGACGGCCGCCAACGTGCCGATTCAGATAATCGGGGATCCGCTATACAACCAGTTGGCGTCGGCGACCCAATGTGCCGGATCGTCCGTCACGACTGCACAGGACCTCGGGGCCAACGGCATTCTTGGGATTGGCCTGTTCCCTCAGGACTGCGGCTCTGACTGCTCCGTCACTCGAAAGAATGGTTTCTATTACACCTGTACGGACACGAACTGCACCGCCGTGGTTGGCACTACCGCTAGCCTTGACCGCCAGCTAAAAAACCCGGTCGCCCTGTTTTCCTCCGACAACAACGGCGTATTACTCAGCAGTCAGAAATATAGCGGACAGATGGGTGTCGAAAGAACGACCGTACCAAGGCAGTGTCGTTAGCCATATTTTGCAATTGGTCTTCCACTCGGCATTCCAATTTCTCGCCCGCTTTGA
>CAITXW010000388.1 GCA_903896425.1 uncultured beta proteobacterium
GTGGGTGCACAAAAACAGCACGTTGAGGGTTTTTTCGGTCATGTCAAAGTCCTTTTGAATTGAAAATTGGTGTGGGTGCCGGCGCGGCCAGTTGCAGCAGGCGCGCCACGCCGATCGGTTCTTCAGGCAGCAACGCCACCAGCGCATAACGCTTGGCGTGGTGCGTGGCCACCGTGTTGATTTCGACCAGTTCGTTGTGGGCGCGCTGGCGCAGCAAAGGTGAGATCAGCGGCGCGCTGAGCGAGCTCGCCGCCACACTGTTGTTGATAACCCAGGCCCAGGGTTCGATGCCGGCGCGGCGCAAATCAGCCTGCAGGTTCGCGGCTTCGAGCACCGGTGTTTTTTCAGCCAGCGTCACCAGCAGCACCTTGGTTTGTTTCGGGTCCTGCAACTGCATCATCGGCGTTGTGAAGTGCAGGCCGCTCGCGCCCATCTGGCGCACCATGTCGCGGTGGTAGGCGCCGGTGGCATCGAGCAGCAGCAGCGTGTGGCCGGTGGGCGCCGTGTCCATCACGACGAACTTCTTGCCAGCCTCGCGGATCACGCGTGAGAACGCCTGAAACACCGCAATCTCTTCGGTGCAGGGCGAGCGCAAATCTTCTTCCAGCACGGCGCGGCCCTGGGCGTCGAGCGCAGCGCCTTTGCTGGCGAGCACCTGGGCCCGGTAATGCTCGGTCACCTCGTGCGGGTCGATGCGGCTGACACTCAGGTGTTCGAGCGAGCCATGCAGCGTTTCAGTCAGATGCGCCGCCGGGTCGGAGGTCGTCAGGTGCACCGGCAAACCGCGCTGCGCGAGTTGCACCGCCACCGCTGCCGCCAGCGTCGTCTTGCCGACACCGCCCTTGCCCATCAGCATCACCAAGCCGTGGCCATCGGCGGCAATTTCATCGACCAGGTTTGAGAGGCTCGGCGCATCGATGCGGATCGTCTCAGGTACGACGCTCATGGGTGGAAATTCCGTCGTCGTCAGCAACTGGCGCAAGGCAGCCAGCCCCACCAGGTCGAAGGCCTTGAGCGCGATCTGGTCCGTCGGCAGCGTCTGCAAAACGGCCGGCAACTGCGCGAGCGCGGCCTGTTCACGCCGTGCGATGGCAGCGGCCAGTGCGTCCTGCGCGGCCTCGGCTGCTGGCAAAACGCCATTGATCACCAGGTATTGCTGCGACAAGCCGATACCGGCCAGTTCTTCATGTGTGCGTGCCGCTTCGCGCAGGGTGGAGACCTGGGCGCGCGCTACCAGCACAAGACGGGTTCGCGCCGGATCGGCTAGCGCAGCAACCGCCGCCTGGTACTGGCTGCGCTGCTTCTCCAAACCGGCCAACGGGCCCAGGCAGGAAGCATCGCCCTTGCCTTCTTCCAGAAAGCCGCTCCAAGCGCCGGGCAATTGCAGCATGCGAATCGTGTGGCCGGTCGGTGCGGTGTCGAAAATGATATGCGCGTAGTCCTGCGTCAAAGCAGCGTCGGTCAACAAGGCTGTGAACTCGTCGAAGGCCGCGATCTCGGTGGTGCAGGCACCCGAGAGCTGCTCCTCAATGCCCTTGACCACGGCGTCGGGCAAGACCCCGCGCACCGGGCCGACGATGCGGTCGCGGTAGGCTTGCGCTGCTGCCTGCGGGTCGATCTCGAGCGCACTCAGGTTAGCAACCTCGGGCACGTCCGTGATCTGGTTGCCAATGCTAATGCCGAAAACCTGGCCCACGTTGGAAGCCGGATCGGTGCTGACCAGCAGCACGCGCTTGTTCTGCGCCGCCAGCGTGATCGCCGTGGCGCAGGCAATCGAGGTCTTGCCGACGCCACCCTTGCCGGTGAAGAACAAAAACCGCGGCGGGTTCTGGAGGAATTTCATGTGCGGCTCTGGTGCTGCATCAACTGCAACAACGCCCGCCGCCACAGCAACTGACAGCCGCTGCCGGCGCTGCAACAGCGGCCTCAATCCCGAGCCAGCGCGCCAACTCGTCACGGCTCGGATAGCGCCCGGCCAGTGCCAGTTCGCCGTCGATCAGTGTGACCGGCAAAGCACCCTCGCCACTGCGTTGCAGCAAGCCCTTGACGATGGCGTTGTCGGCGAAAGCCATCGGTTGCTGCGCCAGGTTCAGGCGCTCGATCTGCGCACCGAGTTCCTTCGCCCAAGCAACATCGGCGGCAAAGGCCACCAGTTTCTGGTCCACTTCCACGCCACAGACGCCGCTGCTGCAGCACAGGGCCGGGTCGAACACTTGTAGTTTTTTCATGGTGAACTCCTTTAAACCTTTGCCGGAGCGCAAGCCTGCGGCTGGCACAAATCGGCGCATAACTCGGGATGACCGGAACAACATTCGGCCGTCAGGTAGGCAATCAAATCCTGCATCAGCGCCAGGTTGGCGCGGTAGCGCAGAAAACGCCCTTCCTGCACCACCGACAGCATTTGGCTCTGCGTCAGCGCTTTCAGATGGAAAGACAAATTGGTCGGCGGCAGCGCCAGCGCAGCACCGATCTCACCCGCCACCAGCCCCGCCGGCCCGGTTCGGACCAAGAGCCGATAGATCTCCAGGCGAATGCCGGAGGACAGGGATTCGAAAATCTTGACAGCCGAGGAAGTATCCATGTTTCGATTGTACAAGGATTATTGAAGTGTTTGCGGAATTCATCATCGGCTGACTACGGGTGAGCGTTTCGCTACCTCACGGTTGACGCCACGCTGCAAGCGCTGCCGTGGTGGTGCCACCAGCGGCTTGAAGACCGGCAGACGCTCTGCGATACTCCACCAGAACCGCTTCTCCTGTAATCAGGCATCTGGACAAGCCACCAGCATTTGATTGCGCTCATGAAATTCGGGACATCCCATGACACAAGCGGCAACCGCACCACAAACCGCTGACATTCCCGTCCTGCCCGGACTGCGGCAGGACCTGCAACTGCTGCCTGGCGAGTTGCAGTCCGATGGTGTTCCGTCATGGCGCATCCACGATCCGGTTCGAAACCGCTTCTTTGACATCGGCTGGATAGAGTTCGAACTGCTACAGCGCTGGCGTGAGGGAGCGACCGGAGCCGAACTCATCGCCGAAGTCTGCGCCAGCACCCCACTGCACCCGACAACGGAAGAACTCGCTTCGCTGGCCATCTTCCTCGATCAGCATCAATTGCTGGCACCCAGCACCGCGAGCCGGCGCGACAGCCTCAAACGCCGCAGCGCGGCACGCAAGCTGCCGTTGTGGAAACAGTTGCTGCACCACTACCTGTTCTTTCGCATTCCACTGTTGCGCCCGGACGCCTGGCTGGAGCGCATCGTCCCGGTCAGCGACTGGCTATTCGGCCGCTTCTTCCTGACCTTTACCCTCGCCGCCGGACTCAGCGGCGTCTTTCTGGCAAGCCGGCAAAGCGATGCCCTGAGCACCGCCTTTGGCTATTTCTTCAACCTCGAAGGCATGCTGTTCTACGCGCTGGCCACCAGCGTGGCCAAGGTCCTGCACGAATTCGGTCATGCCGTGGTCGCCAAACGCTACGGCCTGCGCGTACCGACGATCGGTGTCGCCTTTCTGGTCATGATGCCGGTCCTCTACACCGATACCAGCGAGTCGTGGAAGCTCAACCAGCGCGCGGACCGCTTCGCCGTCGCCGGTGCCGGCATCGCGCTGGAATTGATGTTGGCAGCGTGGACCACCCTGGCCTGGGCGCTCACGCCCGATGGCAGCTTGCGCAGCGCCTTCTTCCTGCTGGCGACCACCACCTGGATGTGGACACTGGCCATCAACGCCAGCCCCTTCATGCGCTTCGACGGCTACTTCCTGCTGTGCGATCTGGTGGGACTGCCCAATCTGCACGAGCGCAGCTTTGCCCTGGCGCGGCGCAAACTGCGCGCGACCTTCTTTGGCTACCTCGATGCCGACCCCGAACCCGGCCTGAGCCCGGTCACCCAACGCGCCATGATCGCTTTTGCCCTGGGCACCTGGCTTTACCGCCTGGTGCTGTTTCTGGGTATCGCCCTGCTGGTCTACAACCTGTTCTTCAAACTGCTGGGCATCTTCCTGATGGCAGTGGAAATCATCTGGTTCCTGGCCCTGCCCATCGTGCGCGAATTGGTGACCATCGGCCGCGAGCGCGCGCGCTGGCGCTGGCGGCCGCGCGCCTGGCTGGCCCTGTCGGCTGTGCTGGCCCTGATGCTCTGGCTGGTGCCGGTCGGGCGCGAAGTATCGGCCCCGGCGCTGGCGCGCGCCGCGCATGACGCAACCGTGTTTGCGCCCAGCTCGGCGCGCGTTGCCGAAGTCCGGGTCAAGCCGGGGCAGCAGGTCAAGGCCGGTGATGTCCTGATCCGGCTCGAATCACCCGATCTGGCCAGCCGTCTGACGCGCGCCCATCTGCGGGCCACGGCCTATGCGGTCGAGGTGGCCCGAAGCACGGCCAACAGCGTGCAACTGGAGCGCCGTCTCGTGGTTGAACAGCAGTACGGCGAAGCGCTGGCCGATGAAACCGGCGCTGAACTTGAAATCGCGGCGCTGACGCTGCGCGCACCGCATGATGGCGCGGTGCGTGACCTGCCCTCGGACCTGGTGGGTGGGCGCTGGATCAACCTGCGCCACCCGCTCATGCGCGTCGTTTCCAGCGATGGCAGTGACATCGACGCCTATCTGGGCGAGAGTCAGATCGGCGCGGTCGCGGTCGGACAGAAAGTCCACTTTTATCCGGAAGCGCCAAGCTGGCCGGTGGTGAGCGGTACGGTGGCCGAAATCGACCCGGCCGCCGGCCACACCATCCCGCATCCGTTGCTGGCCTCACTGCACGGCGGCGGAATTGCAGCCACCCAGGCTGGCAGAGACACGATGGTGGCGCACGAAACAATTTACCGGGTGCGCATCCATGCGGCTGCCAATGAGCGCGCTTTCGATCAAGTGGTGCGCGGCACCGTGCGCATCGAGACCAACTGGCTGCTCATCGGTCGCGCCGGACTGTCGCACGTCTTTTCGGTTTTGCTGCGCGAAAGCGCCTTCTAAATCCCCAGCGCATGGCGCAAGGTGCGCAAGGGTTTGCGCAACAGGTAGTAAATCAGCGGCACCCTTTGCGCGTAGATCTTGGCGGTCCCCTTGAGACCCAGGCGCGGCGGCGTTTCACCCTCGGCCAGAGTCGCCTTGACGATGTAGGCCGGATGCCCTTCGGGCGACATCCCGGTTTCATAAGAGGCCTGGATCACCGTCGCATCGAACGAGGCCAGCGGCGAAATATTGAGGTAGACCTTGACCTGCGCGCCCTGGTCCAGCGCGATCGCATCGTCGGGCGAGACATAAATCGTCAGCGCCACATCGGCCGGGTTGGCTACCGTCATGATGCGCTCGCCAATCTGCACCGGTTTGCCGCGCCACTCGTCGGCGTCGGCAAACAGCGCAATGCCATCGGCCGGCGCATTGAGCTTGAGGCGCGCCAGCAGTTCAATCAGGTAAGCAACCTCGGCAGCGCGTTCGCGCACGCGGGAATTGAGCAGTTGCAGTTCCGACTTTGACGCATCCTCGGAAAACGCCTTGCCCGCCGCGCGCACCAGATCGGCACGCGCCACATCGAGCGTCTTTTGCGCAACCAGCAGCCGGTTGCGGGTGGCCGTGTCGTCCATCTCCACCAGCGCCGTGCCCATGTGCACCAGCTGGTTGGGCGCGATCAGGATGCGCGAGACCACACCGTCGATCGAGGCCGTCACCGGATTCGGCTTGAGCGGTGCCACCTCGGCCGGCGCCAGCACCGACAGCCGAACCGGAAAAACCAGCACCAGCACAATCAGACCGATCAGCATCGCCTTGCGCTTGGCAGACATGGCGCGCCAGCGCAGCGGCGCCAGCGCAGCGATGCGCTTCTTGAGCGCCAGTTGCTCGCGCCGCCAGGCCCAGAGCACAAATTCGCTTTGCTGACCGAGCCAGCCCACCAGCGCCACCTCTTCCTGCGCAAACGGTGTCGAGCGGCCAAACCAGAGCCCGCCCAGTGCCTCGCCGGTTGGGGCCTTGAGCAAGACCACCAGCGTGAAGTGGGCGATCCATTCCGCGCCGTCATTCAAGGCCGTCGGAAAATCAGCCGCCATCAGGAAGCGCACCGGGCTCTGCGACACCACGCCGGTGGCGAACTCGGCGGCACGCGAGAACCACAGTGCAAACGGCGAATTGGCGTCAACCTCGGCCAGACCCGAAGCCGCCGCCAGCGTCGGGCGTCCCAGCACGTCGGGCTTCCAGAGAAACGCCTGCTCGTACGAGACCAGGGAAAAAGGCTCATTGACCAGCAGAAATTCGATCTCCTCGACCGAACGCGCCGTCAGCAACCGCCCTTCGTAACCGAGCAGGTCCGCCGCAGTGGGCGAACTCATTTGTGCTTGCCGGTGGCTTCCGAAAACTGCGCCTGCCCGATCATGCCGGGCAGCAAGCCAGCGGTATTACCGACAAAACCGGCTTCCAGTTCCAGCGACTGCGAGACGCCATCCACGCGTGAATTCATCCTCGACACCACGGCCGCATACTTGCGCCCGGTCTCCTTGAAACGGATCGACAGCTCCGAGCCCGGTTTCAACCGTGCCGCCAGGCTGGTGGGCACATGCAAGGTGGCTTTGAGCGCCGTCGCTGCCACAATTTCAAGCACGGGCTGACCCGGCGCCACGTTTTCTGCCTGCTTCGCCTTGAGCCGCGCCACCTTGCCCTCGTAAGGCGCATTGATAAAGCAATAAGCCATCTGCGCCTCCTGCTGCCTGACCTGACTCTTGGCACGCTCGCCTGAGGCGGCTGCCAGCGTGACTTCAAGATCGCCCGCAGCGCCCAGTCCTTGCAGCTTGAGTTTGGCCAAATGCGTTTCACGCGCACCCATGTACTCGGCATTGAGGGCGTCGAGTTTGGCCTGCGATTCGGCACAGTCAAACTCGACCAGAACCGCACCGGCGGCAAACTGCTGGCCAATATCAAAATAAACTTTTTTGATCTTGCCCGCCATCTGGGACGACAGGGTGGCCTCGTGGTTGGCGCTGACCAGGGCTGAAATTTCAGTGCCGGCATCGAGCGCCAGCTTGGCGGCTGGCTGCGCGCAGGCCATGCCGGTCGAGAGTGCGAGTGCCGCAACAAGAGAGAAGTGCTTGGTAATCATCATGGTGTCCTGACTGGTTAATTGTTTTGCGCGCGCTTGACGGCGTCCGCCACCGCATGGGCGGTTTCAAGCTGAACTTCGACCGCCTTGGCGCCCAGTGCGCTGGCGGTGGGAACCGCGTCCGTGTTGACCGGCATTGTCGGCGGCGCCTTCAACTGGCTCGCGCGCGCTGCCTGCGCCCGGGCCAGATGCAACCGCACCGGCTCGATAACGCGGTAGCCCGCACCCTCGCCGAGCGCGCGCCACTGCTCGGTGTTCACCGGCGTCATCAGCATGCTCTTTTGTTCGCCTTCAAACAGCACGGCGCCGCTTGCGTCGAGCAGTTTGAACTTCATGCTGCTGAGCTGGCCCGAAATGCCCGGCGCCTGCAACGCAACCGAAGATTCAATCCGGTAGGCCGCCTGCTCACGCCCTGCGGTTGCCACCTTGGCCAGCGTCAGCACGCGCTGCAGGGCGCCGGTAAACGCGTTGGCGTCATCCCCCGCGAGTCCCGCAACCGGCTGCACCGCAACCGGAATCTGCGTGTTGGCCGGTCCCGGCGCGAAAACCGCGGCCTCCCAATCCTGAACCGTCTTGGCCAGTACCTCGGCCAGCGCCAGCGGCGCTTCGCTCTCGGCGCCCTTGGGCAGACTGTCCAGACCGATCGAGTTGTACAAGCGCCCGATCGAACCCTGCAAATTGGCGTACACCAGGTCGCGGTTGATCCGGGAGATGATGCTGCGACCCTTGGCACGGATGAGTTCAAGCTCGGTCTCCAGACCCACCTGCCGCGAAGCTTCCAGATAGCCCACGATGCGGACATCGTCACTCACCGCGTCATCCCAGATTGCCAACTCCTGCGTCAGCAATCGGTAGCGCACCGAGGCCAGGCGTGTCTGCCCGAGAACCGCAGCGGTTACCGCCAGACGCCGGGTTTCATCCACCCGGGCGGCGGCCGCAATGTTGCCCTTGATGCTGGGCAGCGAGACCAGCTTCATCAGGTTCCACGACAGATTCAGGCCGGCCGAGGACCAGCGGTTATTGACCAGGTACTTGTTGGCATCGTAGTCATTGCCGACGTCCATCGACAGCGAGGGCAACACCGAGAGCAACTGCCGGCTGCCTTCAAAATCGGTAATGCGTGCGCGGTAACCCTCCTCGCGCAGTTCCGGGCGATTCTGGATCGCGATCTGCTCGAGCGCCTCGATGCTGGCGGTCAGATCCGGCGGCACCGCGTCCTGGCGGTCCACCGTCGCCACGGAATATTCAATTCCAGGGCGCAGATTGAGCAATTGGGCCAGTTCCAGCTTGGCCAGTGCCAGCTCCTGGCGCCGGGCCGATATCTGCTGCTCCAGATCAAGCAAGGAGCGCTTGTAGGCAACGATCTGCAAGGGCGGCAGCAGCTTGCGGCTTTCGATCAGCTTGGCACGTGCCGCCGTGCGGTTGAGCTCGGCCAGCAAGACGTCAGCTTCGGGCAGCAGGCGCTGCGCGGCTTCGACACGCCACCAGGCATTGCGCACATCCTGCGTCAGATTCTGAACCGCCTTGCGCCGGCGCTCCTCGGCAATCAGCGCCTGATCGGACAACTGCTTGGCGCGCACATAGGACAGACCAAAGTCAAGAATATTCCAGGAGAACGTCAGGCTGTCCGAAAAATGCTTGGGCTCGGCGGCGGCCGAGGGCGTGGTTGAAATCGATCCGGAGGGCGTGTAGCCGACGCCGAAGGCATCATTGCTTCGAACCGAATAGCCGGCAGCCGCCGTCATGCGCGGCAACAGATCGTAATTCGCCAGATCCACCTGACCCAGCGACGCCGCCTCCTCCATCAAGCGGGTGCGGTACTCCATGTTGTAGCGCAGCGCACGGGCGATGGCCGCAGGCAGGGTCAGGGGCGGACCGACGGCGTCCTGGTCATCAAACAAGCGACGCTGGTCTTCCGCAGCACGCAGGTTATGTATCTCATCGCTGATGGCCACCGGCTTGACCGCGCAACCGGTGGCGACAAAAGCGGCGCCAAGGGTCAGAACTAGACTTTTCATGATGGTTGGGTCTTTCTCTAATAAATTTTTTGCTAGCCGAGCAGGCGATCAAGCGCCTTGCCCAGCGTGTTGACGGTCTGCTTCGCCAAAATCTTCTCGATCAGGGGATCGCGCTTGGACAGTTTGAGCTGGTCCGAGAACGGAACATTGCCGCGCTTGACCGCCTGGCCTCGCTGCGCGATGGTACCGACAGCGCGCCCGGATGAATCCCGCTCGTCAAGATGGGCCAGCACATCCTGCACCTGCGCACGGGACTGCGTCGGCTGGCCTTCGATCCGGATGGTGAAGGTGGTCGAGGTCTCGCGACCCTGGTCGTCGCGCGCCGTGACCCTGATCACGATGACACGGGCGGCATCGGACGGCGGCTTGCCGCTGAAGGCGCCCGAGATCGGGTCAAAGTCAAGCCAGTCGGGCAGCGGCTGGCCATTGACCAACGAGGCCTCGAGCTGGACCACCGATGCCGAGTTGGTATGCGCGAATGCATCCTTCGGAATCCGGTACTCCATCTTCTGGCCCAGCTCGAACGCGGCATTGCCAACGCCCTTGTAGACAAAGAGCCGGTCGCCACCCTTTTGCTGGTTGTCAAGCGTCACCGAGAGCGCCGATTCGGACTGCATGCGCTCGACCTGGAAGCCACGGTCGGTCGATTCGAGTCTGCGCGTCTCGGTGGCAGCGCCGGTCAGACCGGCGTCGCTTTGCAGCATGGACTGGCTGCCACGCAGCGTCACCGTGCCGGTTCTGCCATCGACACCGCGGCCCTGCGCTTCAGCACCGCCCGATGCTGCGCCATCGAATGCCGCACCAACCACACCCGTCGCGCCCAGTGAAGAAGCACCCGAGGCCGCGCCACCCGGCGCCGACAGGACGCTGCCGGAGGAACCGAATGCAGCCGTACCACCGGACCCCGCCGTGCCGCCCAGCGTGCCGGCGTATGGATCAGGCGCAACAACCGGCGCTGCTGATACGGGCAGGTTGGTACCGGCAATCCGCAGCGTCAATGTGGCACTGCTGCTCGCTCCGGCGCTGTCCCTGACGGTGTAGGTAAAGGTATCGATGGCCGTGTCGCCGCTCCACAGGTTCTGGCTCGCAGCGCCATCTGCCACGTAGCTGTAGCTGCCGTCAGCGCCCAGCGTCAGCGTGCCGTAGTTGCTGACCAGCCGCGCCGGGGTCTGGCCCACGGTGGCGGTCGTGCTGCCCTGGGCCACCTGCACCACCGCGCGGCTCTCGCCGTAGGCGCTGCCGTCCACATCGACATCGTTGGCCAGCACACCTTGCGCAGCGCTTTGCGTCAGGGTCGCGCCCGCGTTCAGCGTGCCGCTATCGGCAAGCGCTTGTGGCGCATCGTTGGCGCCGTGCAGCGTCACCGTCAGGGTCGCGCTGCTGCTGGCGCCAGCGGCATCCTGCATCGTGTAGTGGAAGGTATCGAGCAGCGTGTCGCCGCTCTGGCGCAAGGCCTGCACGGCGGCGTTGCGGTTGTCCACCTGGTAGCTGTAGCTGCCGTCGGCGTTGAGCGTGAGCTGGCCATAGGCGCCGGCTGTGACACCGCCCACCACGCCGCTCGCTGCGGCGCTGACGGCGCTCAACGTCTTGCTGTCGCCGCTGTCCACGTCGGTGTCGTTGGTCAACACGTTGCCAACCGGGTCAACACCGGCCGTGCCATTGGCCACGCCACCGGCCTCGGTTGCGCTGGCCACATCGGCTTGTGCGACTGGCGCGTCGTTGGCACCGCTCACGTTGATCGTCACCGTGCGCGTATCGGTCGCCGCCTTGCTGTCGCTCACAGTCACCACAAAACTGTCGCTCGGGTTGCTGCCGGCCTGCAGGGCATTCACCGCCGCCGCGTTAACGATGTAGCTGTAGCTGCCGTCGGCGTTCACCGTCAGGGCGCCATAGCTGCCGCTGGCGCTGCCGCTCCAGACCAGGCTGTCGCCGTTGTCCACATCGCTGGCGCTCAGCGTGCCACCGATGTTGGCGAAACTGTCGAGGCTGGCGCTATCGGACACCCCGTGCGTGTAGCTGCCGCTGGCCACCGGCGCATCATTGGTGCCGGTGATGGTGATCGTCACGGTGGCTGTAGCGGTGCCGCCCTTGCCATCGGCGATGGTGTAGCTGAAGACGTCGTTACCGGCCGGGTGCTGACCATCCGCCAGCGCCTGGATTGCCGCCGGGCTGTTGTCCAGGGTGTAGGTAAAGGCGCCGTTGGCACTGATGTTCAGGTTGCCGTAAATACCGGCCACGCTCTGCCCGACGTTGGCGTTGCTCAGGGTGGCGGCATGCTGGTCGCCCGCCACCACGCCTTGCACTGTCAGCGTGTCGTGATCGACGTCGCTGTCCAGGCCCGCGCCGGCGTCGGTCACCACATTGCCGCTGACCGTGCTGACGCTGCTCACCGCCACACCTTCGAGGACGGTGGCCACATCGTTGGCCGCCGTCGGCGCGTGGTTCATGAAGATCTGAATATTGGCGCTGGCGATCAAGGCGCCACCGGCACCCTGATCCTGTCCGGCGCCCGCCGTGCCGCCACCGCTGGCGTTCGGGTTCTGGTCATTCAAGGTATAGACCAGCGTCACGCTGGCGTAGTTCGGCGTGGCGTTGGCATTGCGGTAGGTCAGCGCCTGCACGGCGCTGTCCACCAGCGCTGTCGTCGCGCTGGCGTTGAACGTCAGCGTCAGCGTGCCGGCGCCATTGACGTAGCTGCCGATGCTGGTGGCACCCACAAGCACATTGCCGCCGCTCAGCGTGAGCGAACCGGAGACGCCAAACACGTCATCGCTTGAGGCGCCGCCCTGGCGCGTGAGGCTCAGCGTTGCACCGTTCCAGTTATTGCGCTCAAAGCCCAGCTCGCGGTCCGCCAGCGCCACATCGGCGTCGATCACGATCGCCGCGCTGCCCGGCGCGTAAGGCACGGCCGCTGTGGCATTGACCGAGAAGGTGTCCACGTTGCTGAGGGTCGGTGTGTCGTTGACAGGGGTCACCGTCAGTTGCACCGTGTCGCTCGCGCTGGAATAGGCGCTGCTGCCACCGGCAACCGAGGCGTCGACGCCGCTGTTGCCACTGGCACCGCTGGTCTGGTCCCAGGCCCTGAAAGTCAGGCCCGCGGTAATCGGCGCACTGGCACCGGCCACGCCGTCACTGGTGTTCAGGTTGGCAGTGGGCTGGAAATAAAGCCGCGCCGCCGGGTCCAGCAGCAAGGCCTGCGTGTCCGTCACAGAAGGCACGGCAGACCAGTTGCTACCGCCATCGATCGAATACAGCCAGGCGCCCTTGCCGGTATCGGCACCGGTGAGCGCGATGCCGCGCGCAAGCGCACTCGCATCCATATCGCTGGCACCACCCGCGCCGATGATGTCCGACACCAAAGTGCCCACTGCGCCGACTGGCGCTGCCGCGTCTTCGGACTGGGTCAGGGTGCGGTCGGTGTTGGTGGGGATGGGGGCGTCGTTGGTGCCGGTGATGGTCACGCTCACCATGCGATCAACCGTGGCGCCATTGCCATCGTTGAGCGTGATGGTGAAGGTCTCGATCTTGGTCTGGCCTGCAGCCAGGTATTCAACCGCAGAGGCCGCA
>CAITXW010000389.1 GCA_903896425.1 uncultured beta proteobacterium
CAGCCCGCGTCGCATCGGGACCACGCCTGGAATCTCATGTCAATACCCTGTTCACGGTAGCGAAGAATAGGGTGTTCAGGATATTTTCATATCCCGTCAAAAGTACAACACTGTGACGCACCAACAGCGCCGTGCGTCTGCTCGGCCGTGCCGATCATGCCCAGCGCCGCTTTGGCCAATCCCGCCGCACAGGCCGATTCAACCTGGGAATCAAAATGACATTGCCTTCAATCCGACCGGCTCACAATCCCTATCCCGGATCCATCAGGGGTGTGCCCTTCAAACCACGTGAGGGCCACGCCATGGGCGGCACCACGACGCACGACGGCTGGCGCGAATCCCTCGGATTGGTGGAGCAGAACCTGTCGTTCACCCGGCGCATCGTGCGCAGCGGTGAACGGGTGTACCTGTGCGGCGAATCACTTGATGCGCTCTATCTGGTGAACTCCGGAATCTTCACGATCATGAACATGAGCGCCGACGGACGCGAGCAGCCCGTGGGTTTCTATTTCAAGGGCGACTGGCTCGGATTTGACGGCATTCCGGCGGGCCGATACAACTGCTCGGCCGTCGCCCTGGATTGCGGCGAGGTGTGGACCATCAGCTATGAAGGCCTGCAGCGCGCCAGCGTGGCCGAACCCGACTTGCTGCGCTGCGTGCTGAACGCCATGAGCAGCCAGTTGGCCCACAGCCGCGACGCCATGCTGTCCATGGCCACGCTGACGGCAGACGCGCGCGTGGCAGACTTTCTGTTGTCCTGGGCCCATGCGCTGGAGCAGCGCGGGCAGCGCACAGATCAGATCAACCTCAACCTGTCGCGTGCCGACATGGGCCACTACCTTGGGCTCACGCTGGAGTCGGTGAGCCGAGCGTTTTCCAGACTGGCACGCTGCGGCATCATCGAGTTCCGGGAAAGGGACCGCCGCGACATCAGCATCCCTCACCTTGCCGGCTTGAGCGACTTCATCCAGGGCGGCACCGAGCCGGCCAAGCACATCCACTGTCGGCGCCGATTGAATATTGACCCACCCTGCCGATTGAATATTGACCCAGGACGGGTAGCTGCTTTTTGAATTGGCAACTGTGGATAAGTGTACTCAATAGCTGGTTTTCTTCTTTCTCCTCAATCATCAGCGGCGGTGGCGGGAATGCGCGGGGAAAGGAGCGAAGGGCGTAGCCCGTAGCGACTTTCCCCGCGCGCGCTTCTCTCAGAACGGCTCGTCGGGCTCGTCCAGACTGACCTCCTTGGCGCCCTTGCGTTTTTGCTCGCGCTCCTTGATGCGGGACTTGGCCGCCATGCTGCTGTGCTCGAACCGATACGACTTGTTGCCCGTCTCCACGATGTGGCAGTGGTGGGTGAGCCGGTCCAGCAGCGCCGTGGTCATCTTGGCGTCGCCGAACACACTGGACCATTCGACAAAGCTCAGGTTGGTGGTGATGATCACGCTGGTGTGCTCGTACAGCTTGGAGAGCAGGTGAAACAACAAGGCCCCGCCGGCCTGGCTGAACGGGAGATAGCCCAGCTCGTCCAAGATGACCAGATCCACGCGCATCAACGACAGAGCAATGCGGCCGGCTTTGCCATCGGCCTTTTCCCGCTCCAGGACGTTGACCAGATCGACCGTGGAGTAAAAGCGCACCCGCTTTCCATGCGCCGTGATACCGGACATCCCGATGGCAGTGGCCAGATGCGTCTTGCCGGTTCCGGTGCCTCCAATGAGCACGGCGTTTTGCGCCGTGTCGGTGAAGGTGCCGCCGGCAAGTTGCTTGACCAACCGCTCGTCCACCTTGCTCGATGCGAAGTCAAACCCTGCCAGATCACGATGCATGGGGAACTTGGCGGCGTTCATCTGGTGGCTGATTGAGCGCATACCGCGGTCGTTGTTTTCGGCTCGCAACAGGTGCTCAATCAACCACTGCGAGGACGCGTAGGACGACTCGCCCTGGGCCATTAGTTCCGCCCATGCATCCACCATGCCGTGCAGGCGCAGGTCTTTGAGTTCAGCGGCGACATCACGCATGATTGACCTCCACGTCGCTCACGGAGCGCAAACTGTCGTACCGGCCAACGTTGGCCAGCGGCGCCTCCTTAAGTTCCAAGGTGGTCTCCACGGACTCTGGTTCCGGGGTGGCATGCAGCCTGGCCAGCACGTTGAGAACGTGCTCGGCACTGAGTACACCGGACTCGACCACCAATTCCACCGCCACCAGCACGGCCTCCAGCCCCGCTGTGGGCACGGCAGCGAGCACCTGCGCCATGATCTTGTCCCCGCCAGTGTGGCGCAGCAGGCCCTGCCTCAATCGCTGCAGCGGTGCGGGCATGTCGGCAAAGGGCGCGCCGTTGCGCAGCGCACCGGGCTTGCGCTGCACCAGCGCAATGTAGTGCTGCCAGTCGTAGCCGATGCGGTCACGATGCATAAGCCGCTCGTGGCTGGCAACGACGGCGTCCGCGGCCACGATGCTGACCCGGTTCGGATAAAGCCGGGTGCTCACCTTGTGGCCGGCCAGTTCGCATGGCACCGAGTAACGGTTTCGTGCCACGGACACCAGGCAAGTGCTGCTCACCTGCGCAGATTTTTCGACATAACCGTCAAATGGCGTTGGCATGGGCATCATCTCGACGCGTTCTTGCTCCAGCATCTCCAGCACGCTGAATTCCTTGTACTCGGGGTGACGCAGTTCACTCCACAGGTCGCGGCAACGATCCCCCAACCAGGCGTTGAGCTCAGCGAACGAACTCCACTGAATCTTCTGGGCGTCCAGCCAGATGCGTCTGCGACTGTCCTGCACGTTTTTCTCCACCACGCCCTTTTCCCAGCCCGAGGCGACGTTGCAAAAATCCGGATCGAACAGGTAGTGCGCGCACATCACGGCAAAGCGCGCATTGACCACGCGGCCCTTACCTTTTTTGACCTTGTCCACGGCCGTTTTCATATTGTCGTAGATGCCGCGTCGGGCAACACCACCCAGCGCCGCGAAGGACCGGGTGTGCGCGTCAAACAGCATCTCGTGGCCCTGGCTTGGGTAGGCCACCAACCAGAACGCGCGACTGGCGCACAGCTTCATGTGCGAGACC
>CAITXW010000390.1 GCA_903896425.1 uncultured beta proteobacterium
GCCTGTCCGAAATCATGGGCCCGGGCGTGGCCTGCGAATGCCCGGCGCAGGCCGGTCTGCACGGCTGGGAAGATCACTTCCTGTTTGAAGTGCTCGACCCCGAAACACAAGCCCCGGTGCCCGAGGGCGATGCCGGCGAACTGGTGATCACCACGCTGACGAAGCAGGCGTTGCCGATGCTGCGCTACCGCACGCGCGACATCACGCGCGTCACCACCGCGCCTTGCGATTGCGGGCGCACGCACTTGCGCATTCTGCGCATCACCGGTCGCAGCGATGACATGCTGATCATTCGCGGCGTCAACGTCTATCCATCGCAGATCGAGGCGGTGCTGGTGGGACGGCCCATGATCGCGCCACATTACCAGTTGCTGGTGGAGCGACGCGGCACGCTGGACCACGTCACGATTGAGGTCGAGGCGCAATTCGGCGTCGATGCGCAGGCCTACCCGGCGATTGCGCGCGACGTCAAGCACCACGTCAAATCGATGGTTGGCATCACGACCGACGTGCTGGTCAAGCTGCCGGGTGAAATCCCCCGTTCGCAGGGCAAGGCCGTGCGTGTGCGTGACCTGCGGCCCAAGGAGTAAGCAGTGGCGAAACGAATTGTCAATCTCAGCGTCAACGGCCGCGCACGCGAAGACGCGGTGGCCGAGCACACCCTGCTGCTCGACTACCTGCGCGAGCAGCTTGGCCTGACCGGCTCCAAGCGCGGCTGTGACGGCGGCGAATGCGGCGCCTGCACCGTGCTGGTGGACGGCAAGCCGACGCTCTCGTGCATCACGCTGGCCTGCCGCTGTGAAGGCAAGGAAGTGCAGACGATTGAAGCGCTGGCGAACAATGGGCGCTTGAGTGCGCTGCAGAGTGCCTTCAATGACAAGCTCGGCACGCAATGCGGTTTCTGCACACCCGGCATGGTGATGGCGGCGCAGGCGCTGCTGTTGCGCGAGAGCGATCCGAGTGAAGACCAGATCCGTGAAGCGCTGTCGGGCAACATCTGCCGCTGCACCGGCTACGTCAAGATCATCGAATCGGTGCAGGCGGCCGCTGCCGTGCTGGCCGCATCAAACTGAGCCGCATCATGGATACCGAAACCCGCAATGCGACCCAAATGCAGCACGCCATTGGTGTGCGCCAGGCGCTGATCGACGGCGTCGAAAAAGTCTCCGGCCAGGCGCGCTATACGGCGGATCTGCCGGCACGCGACGCGCTGGTCGGCGCCATTCTGCGCAGCCCGCTGGCGCACGCGCGCATCCGCAGCATCGACATCAGCCTCGCCCAGGCCATGCCGGGTGTGCACGCCGTCATTACCGGCGATGCCTGCGACGTGCCCTATGGCGTGATTCCGATTGCGCAAAACGAATTTCCGCTGGCGCGCGAACGTGTGCGCTACTGTGGTGAACCGATCGCCGCTGTGGCTGCCATTGACCAGGCGACAGCGCGCGCTGCCTTGGCCGCCATCGTGCTCGATCTGGAGCCGCTGCCCACGCACTTCGACGCCACCAGTGCGCGCGCCGAAGATGCCTTCCAGTTGCACGACGACCAGCCCGGCAATATTGCGCGCGATGTGGACCACAGCTTCGGCGATGTCGAGGGCGGCTTTGCTGCGGCCGATCTGGTGCTGGAAGAGCGCTTCCATTACGCCGAAGTGACGCACGCCATGATGGAGCCCAACGCCTCGCTGGCGAGTTGGGACGCCGAGCGTGGGCGCCTCACCTTGCACACGGTGTCGCAAGTGCCGTATTACGTGCACCTGATCCTGGCGCAGTGCCTGCAGCTCGACGCGGCGCAGATCCGTGTCATCAAGCCTTTTGTCGGCGGTGGTTTCGGGCACCGCACCGAGACGCTTAATTTCGAAATCATTGCGTCCCTCTTGGCGCGCGCGGCGCAGGCCACCGTCAAGCTTGAACTCTCGCGCGAAGAATCCTTCATCACGCACCGGGGCCGGCCCGAGACCGATGTGCGGCTGAAGATTGGCCTCTCAAGCGCCGGCATCATCAAGGCGGTCGATTGCGAAGTGGTGCAGCGCGGTGGTGCCTACGCCGGCTACGGCCTGGTCACCATCCTGTATGCCGGCTCGCTGTTGCACGCCATGTACCAGTTGCCGGCCTGCCGCTACTACGGTCTGCGCGTTTACACCAACACGCCGCCCAATGGCGCCATGCGCGGTCACGGTTCGGTTGACGTGCGCCACGCGTTTGAATCGATGCTCGACACCATGGCGCAGACGCTGGGCCTTGATGCCTTCGCCCTGCGCCGTGCAAATCTGCTGCCGATTCCGACGCGCACCATCAACGACCTGCAGGTCAATTCCTGCGGTCTGGCCGAGTGTCTGGACATCGTGCAAAAGGCTTCCGGTTGGAACGAGCGCCGCGCCAACATGCCCAAAGGCCGCGGCCTGGGGCTGGCCTGCTCGCACTACGCCAGCGGTTCGGCCAAGCCGGTGCACTGGAGTGGCGAGCCGCATGCGGTGGTCAACCTCAAGCTCGACTTCGACGGTGGCATCACGGTGCTGACCGGTGCTGCCGACATCGGCCAGGGCTCATCGACGCTGCTGGCGCAAATGGTGGCCGAGGTGATGGGCTTGTCGATGGACCGGCTGCGCGTGGTGGCCAACGACAGCGCGGTGACACCCAAAGACAACGGCTCCTACTCCTCGCGCGTCTCGTTCATGGTCGGCAA
>CAITXW010000391.1 GCA_903896425.1 uncultured beta proteobacterium
AAACCGAGTGACGATTCCGGCTGGTACAGCTTGCACACCGACGGCATAGCGGCTGGCGCATTCGGATGCTGGCGTGAGGGCTTGCAGTCCACATGGTGCGCAATGTCAGACAACGCCATGACGGACGCGCAGCGCGAGGCACACCGGCAACGCACTAAATCAATTCAGGCGCAGCGCGAGACCGATTTAATACAACGTCAACAATCAGCGGCAATGGACGCAGCTAAGCGCTTGCAAGATGCTACAAACTGCACCCAGCACAGTTACACGACGGTCAAAGGCGTGCAATGCTATGGCGTGAAGGTAGATAGCGCTGGTGCTCTGATCGTTCCCATGCGCGACACATCAGGCAAGCTGCAAAGTCTGCAAACCATTGCCCTCGATGGTGAAAAGCGCTTTCTAACAGGTGGCAGGGTAAAAGGTTGTTACCACTCGTTTGGCAAACCCTCTGGCGCTCTGATCGTTTGTGAAGGTTACGCAACCGGCGCAAGCATCCATGAAGCAACCGGGGACGCGGTAGCGGTGGCATTCAACGCGGGCAACCTTGAGGCGGTAGCGGTGGCTTTGCGTGCCAAATACCCGGCGCTCAAAATCATCATTGGGGCTGACGATGATTGGAAAACCGACGGCAATCCCGGCATAACAAAAGCGACGGCAGCGGCGCTGGCGGTGGCGGGTTATCTGGCAGTCCCCATATTCCCGGTAGACAGGCCAGACAAGGCGACGGACTTTAACGACTTGCATCAATTGGCGGGCCTGGACGTGGTGCGCGGCTGTATCGACGCGGCGGCATTGTGTGAAGCAAGCTCGGCAAATTTGCCGACCTGCTGGCCAGAGCCGACACCGTTACCCAATGCTTTGCCCCCCGTTGATCCATTCGACGCTGATCTACTGCCCGAGGCTTTGCGCGCATGGGTAATGGACATTGCACACCGGATGCAATGCCCCCCTGACTTTCCGGCGGTGGCTGCGCTGGTGGCGTTATCAAGTTTGATCGGTGCGCGTGCAGTGGTGCAACCAAAAGCGCGGGATGACTGGCAGGTAGTCCCGAACCTTTGGGGCGCGGGAGTTGGCAGGACTGGCGTAAAGAAATCCCCAGCATTCAGCGAGGCATTGCGGCCATTGCAACGGCTACAGGCGGCGGAGATTGAGCTATGGCAGGCAGCGCACGACGCATGGCAACTTGACTGCAAGGTAGCGGTAATGCAGGGCGATGCCAACGAAAAGAAGGCAAAAGGCATGGCAATAAAAGACCCGGCGGCGGCGCGTGCTTTGCTTGATCCGGTGGGCACTCCGGCAGAGCCGGTGGCACGGCGCTATATCGTCAACGACACCACAGTAGAAAAGCTGGGTGAACTGATGCAGCAAAACGAGTGGGGCATCTTGTCATACCGTGACGAACTGTTCGGACTGCTGACCAGTCTGGACAAGCAAGGCCAGGAAGGATCGCGAGCATTCATGCTGCAAGCCTATGACGGCAATCAGGGTTACACCTTTGACCGGATCGGGCGCGGCACGGTGTTTATCCCCCGCGTCTGTCTGGCGATGATCGGCGGCATACAACCGGGCAAGATTCATGGTTATGTGCGGGACGCGGTATCAGGCGGCAGCGGTGACGATGGTTTATTGCAGCGCTTTGGCCTGATCGTCTGGCCAGACATTAGCGCCGATTTTGTCCACGTTGACCAATGGCCAGACACGCAAGCCAAGCAAACGGCATGGGCGGTATTTGAACGGCTGGCAGCGCTGCAACCGGCAAACGACACAGAGCCGGTTATCTGGCGCTTCGATGATGCTGCGCAAGCCTTGTTTGTAGAGTGGCTGGTTCCATTCGAGATTGAGATACGCGGCGATGACCTGCATCCGGCGATGGTGTCGCACCTGTCCAAGTATCGAAAATTGATCCCGGCACTGGCGCTGCTATTTGCCTTGATCGACACACCAGACAGCGGCGGGCTGATCCATGAGCGCGAACTGATACGGGCGCTTTCCTTTGGCGACTATCTGCGCACGCACGCAAACCGGCTATATGCGGCAGCGGTGACACCTGAAACCACGGACGCGGCAACGCTGCTATCCAGAATCAAGGCGGGCAAGCTGGTGGACAAGGACGGCGTGATTCTGGACACCTTTACCCCGCGTGATGTGGCTTTGAAGCATTGGGCGGGCCTGAACACACCGGACGCGGTACGCAAGGCGGCAGACCTGCTAGCCAGTTACGACTATCTGAGGCTTGACGTGGTGAAGTCCGGCGATGCGATGGGCAGGGGCAGACCGAGTGACCGTTACACCGTCAATCCACTGACAAGGGGCTCGGCATGAATTGGCTGGCACGGCTGAAAAATATCGAGATAGCCCCCGAAACCGAGGCTACAGAAACTACAAAAAGGGTTTCTGTAGTTTTTGTAGCCCCCACTCCGGCACCTTTTCAGAAAAACGGGGCTGATTCAGCGGCAGCAAATGACCCGGCACCGGATGCTGATAGATGGTGCTGGCCACATAGCACGGCCATGACCGGCGCTGAAATCGGCATTTTCATGATGCGACTTGAACAGTTCACCGGTAAAGGGCT
>CAITXW010000392.1 GCA_903896425.1 uncultured beta proteobacterium
CAGTCAATGTCCGAGAAGAACGACGGGAAGAACGGGAGGAATACGGCGAAGACGACATATACGATGAAAACAAAGTAGATTACGAGTATTTCAAAGATTGGATTGAAGCAGTCCGACAGGCACTGCCGCGCAAAGGTGCGCACACCTCGGCCTTTTACTGTCTCGACAGTAATTTGATCCAAGCAAATTCAGATTATTTATGGCGGGGACCAGCGGAATGGCGATCGCTTCTATTGATATTTCCGTAAAACATGACAACCGATAATCGTCTCATGCGTTATAGATCCAGTAGAGATATTGGAGAATATTGGCATGGCAAAAAAGCGGTTGAGCGAGGCAACAAAGAAGCGTGTAAAGGCGGGTCGGATGCTATTGGCGGGCAAGGGCTGCGCCGAAGTGGCGCTGGCTGTGGGTGTGGCACGGCAAACCGTGTACACATGGAAGAAGCTGCTCGATGAAGGCGGCATTGATGCACTGCGAGGCGTACCAGAACGTGGCCGACCAGCCCAGCTTGATGAGCAGCAGTTGGCTGCTTTGCGTGCGGCTGTTTTGCAAAACCCCACCGAGCACGGATTTGGTACCGAACTGTGGACACTCAAGCGCGTGGGAGCGGTCATCGAGCGCATGCACGGCGTGCGCTTTAGCCAGACCCAGGTCTGGCGCATCTTGGGTAGTCTGGGGTTCAGCCCGCAAAAGCCGGACAAGCGCGCCATTGAGCGTGACGACGATGCTGTGCGAATCTGGAAGCAGCGCACCTGGCCCAGCCTTAAAAAAAAGCCCAGCGAGAAGGCCGCCTGATCGTCTTTGTGGACGAGTCCGGTATCAGCGAACGTCCGACGCGCGTTCGTACTTGGGCACCCAAGGGCCAGACCCCCATCATCCAGTTTCACTTCAACTGGAACCACGTATCCGTTATCGCTGGTCTGACGCGTACCAACTGTCTGTTCAGGCTGCACGAGGGCAGCATCAAGAAGGAAGAGATCGTCGAATTCCTCAAGGCGCTCAAGGCTCACTTGAAGCAGCCGCTGCTGGTGATCTGGGACGGACTCAAGGCCCATCGCAGCCGCTTGGTGCGCGAGTATTTGGACAGCTTGGGCGGGCACATCCAAATCGCATTCCTGCCGCCCTATGCGCCAGACATGAATCCCGTGGAATACCTGTGGGCCTGGCTCAAACGCCACGCCATGGCCAACTATTGCCCCAACGATCTGAGCGAATTGCATGTCACCGCGCGCAACAAACTCAAGAGCGCTCAAAAGCGTCCCTCGATCATCGCCGCTTGCTGGCAACAGGCTACGTTGTGGTGATGTCATGAATTACGGAAGTCTCAATAGGTTGGGGCCGACCGCGAAAACTGGACCGGCGTCTGGCCGCTCCAGCGCCGGAACGCCCTGGAGAAAGCATTTTCATCGGAGAACCCCAGTTGCTCGCCAACCTGTGCCGATGCCTGCCCCCGTCGCAGGGCCTGGGCCGCCAGCTCAAACAGCAGGGCCTCGCGCAGGCCCTTGAAAGAAATGGCCTCGGACGCGAGCTTGCGGTTCAGATGGCGCCCGCTCATTCCCAGTTGCTCTGCGATGCGTTCCTTGCCCCAGCGCGGCTGCTTGCGAATCAGCTGTTGCACCCGAGACGAGACGCTGTCCTGCTGCAGCGAGGCCAGCATTTCGTCGGCCAGTTGGCGCAGCTGCAGGTGCAGTGCCGCTCCGGCCTGGATCAGGCCCAGGCTCAACGCCGAGCTGTCCATGCGCACGCCGTTGAAGTCCTGATCGAAACGCACCGGGCACAGCAGGAATTGCCGGTATTGCTCGGGCAGGGCACGCGGCGAATGCCTGAACAGGACTTCAACCGGCGCGAAGCGCTCGTTCGTCATCCAGCGCGCCAGGCTCACGACACAGCCCAGTGCCGCTTCCACCCGCTGCTCGCGGCACACTGTGTATTCGGGTCGGTAGTGCAGGGCGACGGAGCCGGCATCGGTTATGGTTTCAAAGCGTGCCATGTCGCCGATGATGGGCGCGTATTCGCTCAGCACTTCGAGCGCGTCGCCCAGGGTATCGCAGCTCAGCAACAGCAGGCCCACGATGTCCAGATGCCCGGCCTGCAGGTCGGCACCCAGGCGCAGCGCCAGCAGCGGATCGGTCGAGGCTGCGCACAGCGCCGCCCACAGGGCATCCTGCTGCCGCGAAGCCACCCGGCGATTCCCCTGCGCCGCTGCCTGTTCAAGTTGCGCAGGGACTTCAACTCCCTGGCGCCGGGCGGCTTCAAGCACCCCCAGGGTGAAGCGGGAGGTGACGCTGAATGGATCTGGCATGGATGGGTGAAGGGTGAATGTCCCCGATTGAGGGGCAAATGTCCCGCAAGGTAGGTGACGCAGGGCTCAGTATCCATTATGGTTCGGCACAAACAAAGGATCTGCAGGCCCTGTCGACGGCCGACGCCTGCAAGACCCTAAAAAGGAGACAAGATATGGCGCCCATCGATCAGGTGCATTTAAGTTTTAGCCCGCAGACCCTGGCACTGCTCAATAGCGTGCTGGGACTGGTGATGTTCGGCGTCGCGCTGGAGCTCAAGGTGGACGACTTTCGCCTCGCGCTCAAGTCGCCCAAGGCGCTGGCGCTGGGCCTGTTCGGCCACCATGTGCTGTTTCCGGCGATGACCTACGTGCTGATCTGGGTGCTGCAGCCGCTGCCCAGCATCGCGCTGGGAATGATCCTGGTGTCGTCCTGTCCTGCGGGGCACATCTCCAATTTCCTGGTGCATTACGCGCGCGGCAACACCGCCTTGTCGGTGAGCGTGAGCGCGCTGTCCACGGTGGCGGCGCTGGTGATGACGCCGTTGAACTTCGCCTTCTGGGGGAATCTGCATCCGATCACGCGTGGCCTGATGCAGCAGGTGGCCATGAGCCCGTGGGAGATGCTGGAGGTGATCGTGCTGCTGCTTGGCCTGCCGCTGGTGCTGGGCATGTGGGTGGCGGCGCGCTTTCCGGCCTTTGCGGCGCGGGTGCGCCGGCCGATGAAGTGGTTGTCGCTGCTGATCCTGCTGGGTTTCATCGTCGGCGCGCTGGCAGCCAACTTGCAGCACTTTCTCGCCTATATCAATTTTGTCGTGTTCGTGGTCTTCATCCACAACCTGCTTGCGCTGGCCACGGGCTACGGATTGTCCACGGCGCTGGGCTTGCCCGAGCGCGATAGAAGAGCGATCACCTTCGAGATGGGCATACAGAACTCCGGGCTGGGCCTGATCCTGATCTTCAACTTCTTCAACGGCCTGGGCGGCATGGCGATCGTGACCGCGTGGTGGGGCATCTGGCACATCGTCGCTGGCATGACGCTGGCGACCTGGTGGAAGCGGCGTGATCCGCTGGGCGTTGCCGCAGCTGAGGGAAGGGCATGACGCAGCGCCGCATTCTGATCACGGGCGCCGGCGGCTATCTGGGCCGACAACTGGTCGAGCGCCTGGCCGCTCTGGAGGGCGAAGCGCGGCCAGGCAGCATCGTGGCGCACGACATTCGCGAACCCGAGCAGCGGCTCGCCGGCGTCGAGTACCAGGTGGCCGACATCCGTTCGCCTGAGATCG
>CAITXW010000393.1 GCA_903896425.1 uncultured beta proteobacterium
AGCCGGGCTAGCAGCGGCATCAGCACGGCCAGCCACAGGGCCGGTGCCAGCCAGTTCAACACATGGTTCAGAAGATCGGTCGGCGCCATCAATATCCACAAAAAAGTAATCCGGGCTGCCGGACGCAAGCTGATTTTATAATCGCCGCATGGCAGTCTGGGCTTTAGGAATCAATCACACGACCGCGCCGCTCGATCTGCGCGGTCGTTTTGCGTTTGCCGTCGATCAAGTTGCACCCACTTTGCGTGCCTTGCGCGACTCGCTGGCACGCCAACCCGAAGCCGCGTTGATCTCCACCTGCAACCGCACCGAAATCTATTGCGCCGGCGAAAAACCGCAGCTTGAGCACACGCTGGACTGGCTGGCCCAGTCTGGCGGTGTCTCGTCGTCCCTGCTGCGCTCGCATGCCTATACGCTCGAAGACGGTCTGGCCGCGCGCCACGCATTCCGCGTCGCCAGTGGACTCGATTCGATGGTGCTGGGCGAGCCACAAATCCTGGGCCAGATCAAGGATGCTGTGCGCGCCGCCGAGGCCGCAGGCGCCCTGGGCACAACGCTGAGCCAATTGTTCCAGCGTTCGTTTGCGGTAGCCAAGGAGGTGCGTACCTCAACCGAGATCGGCGCGCACTCGATCAGCATGGCGGCAGCCTGCGTGCGTCTGGCCGGACAGTTGTTTGAAGACCTGGGACAGGTCAAGGTGCTGTTTGTCGGTGCCGGCGAAATGATCGAACTCTGCGCCACGCACTTTGCGGCCAAGAACCCGAAGAGCATGTCAATTGCCAATCGCACGCTGGAGCGCGGCGAAAAGTTGGCCAGCCGGTTTGGCGCCGAAGTCATGCACCTGGCCGAACTGCCGGATCGGCTGCATGAATTTGACGCGGTCGTCAGTTGCACCGCCAGCACGCTGCCCATCATCGGCCTGGGTGCCGTGGAGCGGGCCCTGAAACGGCGCAAGCACCGGCCCATGTTCATGGTTGATCTGGCCGTACCGCGTGACATCGAGCTCGAAGTCAAGCGGCTCGAAGACGTTTATCTGTACACCGTGGACGACTTGGCCAGTGTGGTGCAGACCGCGCAAGCCAACCGCCAGGCAGCGGTAGCGCAGGCTGAAGCGATCGTGGATGCAGGCGTACAAAGCTTCATGCATTGGGTCGACCAGCGCGGGTCAGTCCCCCTGATTCAGCAACTCAACGCTCAAGCTGACGAATGGCGCGCCATGGAAATCAGCCGCGCGCGCAAACTGCTGGCCAAGGGCGAGGACGTGGACGCAGTGCTGGAAGCCTTATCCAAGGGACTGACGCAAAAAATGCTGCACGGCGCCATGGCCGAACTGCGCGCCGGCGAAAGTCAGGCGCGCGAGCGGGCCAGTTCCGCCATCCAGCACTTCTTTCTGCGCAAAGAGCGTTAGCTATCGTTGCGGCCTGGCCCGCAATCCATGGATCCCGGATCAGGTCCGGGATGACAGTTAACCACGCTTCTTTTGCCTGCCCCTGTACCTATGAAACCTTTCCTCCGCCAACAACTCGCACGCTACACCGACCGCCTGGGCGAACTTGAATTTCTGCTCTCGCGCGAGGACATCATGAAGGACATGAAGCAGTTCCTGGTGCTGTCACGCGAGCACACCGAGGTGGCTGCGGTGGCCACGCGCTGGACACGTTACCAGCAGCGCGAAGCCGATCTGGCCGCCGCGCAGGACCTGCTGAGCAGCGCGTCAGACGACGCCGACATGGCCGCCATGGCGCAGGAAGAAATCGACGGCGCCGGCGCCGAACTCGCGCAACTCGAAAACGAACTGCAGCGCATGCTGCTGCCCAAGGACCCGGACGACGCGCGCAACGCCTTCATGGAAATCCGCGCCGGCACCGGCGGCGACGAATCAGCCCTGTTCGCCGCCGATCTGCTGCGCATGTACACACGCT
>CAITXW010000394.1 GCA_903896425.1 uncultured beta proteobacterium
AATACCCCGCAAGACAAGCAAAAAGTCACCGCATCCGAGCCAATATGCTCGGAATTTCGATGAAATCGCGTTTTGTGATTCATTGAATAACTGTTTGACCATCAACACTCGCATTTGCGAGGGTTGTTCAGACCATCCTTAGGCAATAGCGCTGGTCTGTTGATCGCATTTCGTGTTGCTGAATTGAATGGGGGTGATTAATATCGGCGCATGAAGATACCCCGCTCTCTCCTGTTGATGGCACTGCTCGGCAGTCTTGCGGCCACCCCTGCACTCGGTTCCAAGAAGGCTCCCAGGGAGCCTGAGGGTGTCAAGGTTGCCAGCAGCACTGCGTTTGATATTTACGTTGTGGCAAAAGAATCGAAACCGTTTGGCGCAACTGGCTGGATGCTGGGCATATTCGAGTCGACGGTGGTGGTTCATAACACGCGCAAACATGGGCGGCAACTGATCAGAAGCCGGGTTGAAGCCATCAACGCTGATCTGCTTGACCCCTCGATGTGGCAGATTGCGGACTTCGACGGCGATGGCAGCGAAGACTACCGGGTAGTGGCACAGATCAGCAACAAGAAGTGCAGGACCTGGAATACCCAGCTTTGGCAAGCGGATCGTGAGCGCTTCCGCTTCGGCGCCAAGATCGTGCACCAGACCGACGCCGGTGGTAAAGTGGTCAGGTCCTGTGCCTGAGCTGCCAGCCAGCATGGGGATGCCAGGCCGTGTGCTTGGTCAATTGTTCCATCTACCGCCCCATGTTTGATTTTCACTTGCCCGACTGGTTGTATGAAGCACTGCCGTACGTTTATGTGATCGCGGGGATTGCAACCATTGCAAATATCGAGAGCACCTTGTCCATGGTGAGCGGTGGTTTGCTCATCTCCGCTGGCTTGTACACCCGCTGGATGAGGCGCACATATCGCAACAAGCAAGAGCGCAGCGAAACCGACCGCAGAGCCACCGATCGCCGAAAAACCCTTCGCGCAGACATGAATCGCATCGCTGTGCAGCGAAGGGAAGCCGAGCGCCGGGAAGCCGAGCGCCGGCGTGGTTAGCGTGGGCGATGCATTGAATCTTTATTCGATGCGCCCAATTTCGCCAACCGTGACGCGCTCGCCCCACAAGGCCGACATGACGGTTTGAGCGGTATCCAAATCAGAACTTGAGAAGAAGCTCGTCTTTGCGTTCCCGCCTCCTGCACGCATCAGCTTGTTCAATCCGAGTTGCCGTACCACTTCCTTGGCCACGGGAGCGCCAGCGTCGATAACAAGAACATCAGGCCCTGCAATGGCTTGAATCTGCTGCATCAAAAAGGGATAGTGTGTGCAGCCCAGTACCAGCGTATCGGCACCGTTGGCGATCAGTGGTTCTATGTACTTGAGCAATAGCGCGCGCGTCGCATCGCTCGTGAGATCCGCTTGTTCAACTCTCTCCACCAAACCAGGGCAGGGTTGGAGAAGAAATTTAATGTGATCGCCTTGCGATTCGCAGAGCCTTGCCACACTGGCACTTGCGATCGTCTGGCTGGTGGCCAGCACACCCACAACGCCGGATCGTGTGACTTTTGAGGCCGGTTTGATAGCGGGCTCCATGGCAACGACGGGAACCGGGCACCAGGCGCGGAGTTCCTTCACCGCGACAACCGTAATGGTGTTGCAGGCGACAACGATCATCTTGGCGCCTTGCGCCAATAGAAACCGGGTCAGGTGTAGCGCACGGCCTTTAATGAAATCCGCATCCCTGTCGCCATAGGGTGCATAACCCGAGTCTGCGGCGTACAAAAGGTTTTCACCCGGGAGCGCCAGGCGAATTGCACGCAGAACCGAGATGCCGCCGACACCGGTGTCAAACACACCGATGGGTGCTTCCCCTTGAGGAAGGTTCATTGCCGTTTCAGCGCAATTCGGCGATCAGTTCGATTTCAACGCAAGCACCCAGCGGAATCTGGGCCACGCCAAAAGCGCTGCGGGCGTGCGCACCGGCGCTGCCAAACACTTCGCCCAGCAGTTCGCTGGCGCCGTTGGTTACCAGGTGTTGTTCGGTGAAGTCGCCGGTCGAGTTGACCAGCGACATGACTTTGACGATGCGTTTGACGCGATTGAGGTCACCACAGGCAGCGTGCAGCGTGCCCATCAGGTCGATGGCAATGGCGCGCGCAGCGGCCTGGCCCTCGGCGGTTGTCATGTTCTTGCCGAGTTGGCCAACCCAGGGCTTGCCGTCTTTCTTGGCGATATGGCCGCTCAGAAAAACCAGATTGCCGGTTTGCACAAAGGGCACGTAGGCGGCAGCTGGCGCGGCGACCGGGGGCAGGGTGATCTGGAGTGCTTCGAGTTTGGCGTAAATGCTCATGCTGTTTCCTTGTGGCTGATGTTGGAACGCGCTGGCCGCACTAGCTGCGGTTGCTCTGCGATTGCGATTGACTCTGGCGCTGGCCTTGCTGCGCCAAGGCGGGCCGACCGATGACCGGTGCAGTTTCGATCACCGGCTCGACCGTGACAGCGACCGTCAGAATGTGGCTGGCGCCACCGTGGATCACGCCGCGCAGCGGCGAGACGTCGGAGAAATCGCGTCCAGTGGCGAGTGTGACGTAGTCCTCACCCGGAGAATGCCAGCCGGCGCGGTTGTTGGTGGGGTCGAAATCGCACCAGCGCTCGCCCGGCGGCAGGTCCGGCACGTAAACGGCAACCCAGGCGTGCGAAGCGTCGCTGCCGCGCAGCTTGAGCGTGCCAGGTGCCGGTTGCGTCAGCAGATAGCCGCTGACGTAGCGCGCCGCGATGCCCATGGCGCGCAGGCCGGCGATCATGATGTGGGCGAAGTCCTGGCACACACCTTTGCGCTGCGCCAGTGCCTGCAGCGCCGGCGTGTTGACCTGTGTGATCTGGCTCTCGTAAACAAAGTCGGCGTGAATGCGTTGCATCAAATCGTTGGCCACCGCCAGCACACTGGAGCCCGGCGTGAAACTGGGCCGGGCATAGGCCGCAAAGTCGGGGTGATGCGGCACGAAGGGTGAGGCAAAGACGAACTCGGTGGCGGCATCGAACGGAGCACCGGAGTGGTAGCGAAACTGTTCACGCACCTGCTCCCAGGGCATGCTGCTGTGCGGCAGCGTGCGGGTCCAGGTCGCGACCACGCTTTGCGCCACCACATCGAGCGTGCTGTGCGGCGTCTGCAAAGCGAAGAAGCAGCGCGGATTGCCAAAGACGTCGAGATTTTGCGTCATTTGTGCCGGCGTCGGACTGATCTGCAGCGAATGGCTCAGCAGGCGCTGATGCCGGTTGCTGACCGGTTGCAGGTGGGACAGATGCTGCGCCGTTTCCACCGCCGGCAGGTAGTCATAGCGCGTCTGGTGCGTAATCTGCAGCTTCATCAGGTTCGCATGCTCTGATTGGTCTCGCCCGAGTGCGTGAAATAGGTGGCGCTGATCTCATTGGAGACGTTGAAGGCTGCCGCCGTGCACTGCAGTAACAGGTCGTGCAGGGCAAAGAAATAGCCGTGTGCTGCGCCGGCTTCCTGAGCTGCGGCATTGGCCTGCGGCTGGGCTTCGCACAAGTGCGCCAGATTCCATGTAGCAGGGTCGGGCACACGCAGCGACAGGCTGCAGAGCTGGTCCGGCTCACTGCCGGCGAGTTTGGCCAGGCGCCCGCGCAAGGTGTGCGCGACCCAGGCCAGCGAGCGTGGGTTCTCGCGGTCCAGCACCAACAGGTCCAGCAGCGCAGCCAGATCGCGGCTTTGCTGGTACTGGGCGTGAAAAGTGATGGTGGCGTCGAACAGTGCCAGCATGGCCTCGAAGCCGCCGGCGGTGTGTACCGCGCCGCTCTGGAAGCCGCCCAACAATGAACTCGCCAGAAAACCCAGACGCTCGATGTGGCGCCCGATGCTCAGCAATCGCCAGCCGTCGTCGCGCGTCATGCGGTCGGTCTGCGCGCCGGTGATGGCGG
>CAITXW010000395.1 GCA_903896425.1 uncultured beta proteobacterium
CACGGCGGTGGCGATCTTCATGTGCATTTACTACGTGCTGTTTGGCATGATCTCCAGCATCTCGCTGGCGGTCAACCTGCTGCTGCTGGTGGCGGTACTGTCCATGCTGCAAGCGACGCTGACCCTGCCCGGCATGGCCGCCATGGCGCTGGTGCTGGGCATGGCGATTGACTCCAACGTACTGATCAATGAGCGTGTGCGCGAGGAACTGCGCAGTGGCGCCTCGGCACAGGCTGCGATTCACGCTGGCTACGACCGTGCCTGGGCCACGATTCTGGACTCCAACGTGACGACGCTGATTGCGGGCCTGGCACTGCTGGCCTTTGGCTCGGGACCGGTCAAGGGCTTTGCCGTTGTGCACTGCCTGGGCATCATGACCAGCATGTTCTCCGGCGTCTTCTTCTCGCGCGGCCTGGTCAACCTGTGGTATGGCCGGCAGAACAAGCTCAAGAGTCTGTCCATCGGAACTGTCTGGCGGCCCGAGACCGAGACACAGGTCAAACCAGGTTAAGAGGACGCACGATCATGGAATTTTTCAAAATCCGCCGCGATATCCCGTTCATGCGGCATGCGTTGGTCTTTAATCTGGTGTCGCTGATCACGTTTCTGGCGGCGGTGTTTTTCCTGGTCTCGCGTGGTTTGCACCTGTCGGTCGAATTCACCGGCGGCACGCTGATGGAAGTCAGTTATTCGCAGTCGGCTGACCTGGGCGCGGTGCGCGGTGCGGTCGAGAAACTGGGCTTTAACGATGTGCTGGTGCAGAACTTCGGCACCGCACGCGACGTGCTGATCCGCCTGCCGGTGCAAAAAGGTGTGAGTTCAGCGCAGCAAAGCGAGCACGTGATGACGGCGCTGAAGGCGGCTGATGCGTCGGCAGTCATGCGACGCACCGAGTTTGTGGGACCGCAGGTCGGCGATGAACTGGCCACCGACGGCCTGAAGGCGCTGGCCTCGGTCGTGATCGGCATCATGCTGTACCTCGCGATTCGCTTTGAGTGGAAGTTTGCGGTGGCGGCCATCATTGCCAACCTGCACGACGTCATCATCATTCTGGGCTTCTTCGCGTTCTTCCAGTGGGAGTTTTCGCTGCCGGTGCTGGCCGCCGTGCTGGCGGTGCTGGGCTATTCGGTCAATGAATCGGTCGTCATCTTTGACCGGATCCGCGAAAATTTCCGGCGCTACCGCAAGATGAACACGGTGCAGATCATCGACAGCTCGATCACCTCCACCATGAGCCGCACCATCATCACGCTCGGCTGCACGCAGTTGATGGTGCTGTCCATGCTGCTGTTCGGTGGCGCCACGCTGCACTACTTTGCGCTGGCGCTGACGATCGGCATTTTGTTTGGCATCTACTCCTCGGTCTTTGTTGCCGCCGCTATCGCCATGTGGCTTGGCATTCAGCGCGAAGACCTGATCAAGGGCGGCGGCGCCAAGAAGGAAGGTGATCCGAATGACCCCAACGCAGGCGCCACCGTCTAGGCGGTAGTTCAGGCATGGCCACGGCGCCCCCCCCTGAGTTGCAGCCAGTCGTTCTCGCGAGAGAGGTACGCAGCCGCCTGGTGAGTGAGGCTACACGCGCCATGACGGCGCTGGCCGAAGCGATCGAGGTCCGGCTCTGTGAACTGCGCGATGAGGCTGCGCCCTCGCGTGAAATGACCAAACGACGCGATGCCTGGGTGCTGTACCAGAAGCAGCGCGCGACGTGGCTTGATGGCACGGTCAAGGCCTGGCAGTCGGCGCTCAATCCGGTGGTGCCCAAACGCACAGAAGAAAAGACGGAAGTGAGCTTTGAACTGCTGGGCACCGAGGTAGTGGAAGACAGCATTCTGGCCTCGCGCCTGGCCTTGGGCCTGATGGGTGGCATGGGTACCGAATTCAATGATCTGACCTTGCGCCTGCGCTCGCTGCAGGACATGCGCGAACTCGACGCCCGCGACATCATCCGCCCAGAGGTGCTGTTCCTGGCCATGATTCAAAGCTGGTCCGCCACCGGTCTGCAGCGCCAGACCTGGTTGGTGGTCAGCGAGGTGGCGCAGAAACTGCTGAACGAGCGACTGCAGACTGCTTACATGGGCTGCAATGTCTTTTTGATCAGCAAAGGTGTGTTGCCGACCATTGCACTGGAGGACCGGGTCAAGCGCTTGCCTTCCATTGAACCCCGTTTCGTATCGTCGCGTCCGGCGCCATCGGTCAGCGCCGCACCTCTGGCGGAACCAGCGCCAACCAGCGACCCCAGGCAGGCGTCGAGGCGACGCCGAGAATCAGATTACGACAGCGCTGACCAGGAAACGCGCATGATGACCCAGGGTGTACCGATGACCCGCGCCTACAGCCAGGCAGCCGGTGTGGTCGGTCAGGTCAAGCGTTTGTTGGTGGATGCAGGGGGCACCCACTTTGACAGCGCTGCGCCGCGCACGCCGTCACCGGGATTGGCTGCCGCTATGGCACAGCGCGGCGCGCCATCTGGCACCGGTTCGCAGGATGCGACGTTGATGGCGGATGTCGGCCCCGGCGGTGTCAACCGCGCTGCCAGTGACTTGCGGCGCCAGACCAAGGACCTCAAGCGCCAAGCCGAGACGCCCAATGAAAAAGCAGTGATCGAGGTCGTGGCGCTGATGTTTCAGGCGATCCTGCAGGAAGACCGTATTCCTTCGACTGTGCGGCTGTGGGTGGCCCGCCTGCAGATGCCGGTATTGCGGGTGGCGCTGGCCGAACCTGATTTCTTCAGCACGCTGGATCATCCGGCGCGCTTGTTGATCGATCGCATGGGCTCCTGTGTCATGGGCTTTGATGCCAGCGGGATTGCCGGCAGCGCGCTGGAGACCGAAGTCAAGCGCGTGGTGCAAGTGATCGAACAGTACCCGGAGACCGGCAGGCGTGTTTACCAGCTCGTGTATGAGGAGTTTCAGACCTTTCTGGCGCAATTCCTGACCGGCAAGCCTTCGACCCAGAAAGCGGTGGGTGTGGCCCAGCAGGTCGAGCAAAAAGAGACCCTGACGATCCAGTACACGATCGAGATGCGCAACATGCTCAAGGACATGCCGGTGAGCGATGCGATCCGCCAGTTCCTGTTCAAGGTCTGGGCCGAGGTGCTGGCCGTGGCGACCGTGCGGGACGGCGCGCAGCACGCCGACACACTGGCGTTGAAAAAAGTAACGTCTGATCTGGTCTGGTGTGCCAGCGCCAAGCCCAGCCGAAGTGACCGGGCCCGTGTCATTGCCGATTTGCCCCAGCTGGTGCAGAAACTGCGCGCCGGCATGCGACTGCTCAGTGTTCCGGCTGCCGAGCAGGATGCCCATATCAAGCTCGTCAATGAAACGCTGGCCGATGCCTTCGTCTCCAAGTCCCAGGCGATTCCAGCTGAGCAGATCGCGGCGCTGGCCGAGCGCCTGGTGAACCTGGAGGACTTTGTTGATGAAGACAGCACCGAGGACCTGCCACTGGACGCCCAGAGCATCGAAATGATGTTGGGCATCGACGCCTCGAACATCGAGGTCGTGACCAATGGTGGCTCCAGCCCGAACGCCGCCATGAAGGCGTGGGCGCTGGAACTGCAGATCGGCTCCTGGTTTACGCTGGACCACAATGCGCGCGTGGTACAGGTGCAATTTGTTTGGCGCAGCGCACGCAAGCACTTGAGCCTGTTTGCCTGCACCGATGGCCGCAGCTACCTGATTCAGGGTGGCCGACTGGCGGCTTACCTGCAGGCCGGCCTCTTGATTCCCGAAGAGCAGGAAGCGCTCACCGTGCGCGCCACCCGTGATGCCCTGGGCAAGCTCGCCGCCAATCCGGAGCGGCTGCTGAGCTGAAGCTTGCCAAGGCCTGTGATCAATGGCCTTCGTCGCTTGTCTTCATCGCAAAGCGCAACAATGCCGCACTGCTGTCCAAACCAAAGCGCTGGCGGATGTTGGCGCGGTGCGCGTCGACCGTGCGTGGGTCGATTCCTAGCTTGCGCGCAATTTCCTTGCTCGTTAGCCCCTGTGCGATGAGGGACAAGACTTCGGTTTCGCGGCCGGTCAGTGCCGGCTGTTGGCGGCGGCGTTCCAGCGCGCGGCCAAGCGTCGCGGGGTAATGTGTCGAGCCGTCCATCACCGCCTCAATGGCTTTGAACACTTCGCCTTCTTGCGCTTCCTTGACGACAAAGCCAGCGGCGCCGGCGTCAAAGGCCTGCAGCATGTGTTCTTCCTGCGTCAGGGCGGTGAACACGACAAAGCGCAGCGCTGGCTGACGCTGGCGCAGTTGGGCTATCAGTTCGATCCCGCTGGTGGGTTTCATCTGCAGGTCCGTCAGCACCACGTCGGGATGGGTCAGATGCGCCAGCGCCAGCGCTTCTTGCGCGTTCGATGCGTCAGCCACGACCTGGAATCGGGGGCCATAAGCCGTCAGCAGGCTGATGAGGCTGTGCCGCACGATCGGATGATCATCGACGATCAGCAAGCGAATTGGCGCGCGCTCATCACAGCGCGCTGCGTATGCGGGCGTAGAAATCATGATTTGAGCGCCGCTGGCGGCAGCGCTGCGTTCAGAACGGTTGCGCCTGGCGCTGATTGAAGTTCGAACTGACCGCCCAGCGTTTCGATCCGTTCGCGCATATTGGTTAGACCCAAGCCTTCGCGCGCCTGGCGCAGTTTTTCGGTAACGTCGAAACCCTGGCCGTCATCGCGCAACTGCAGCTCCAGACCGGCATTGCTGTAACGCAGGCCAATCCAGACATTTTTCGCATCGGCGTGTTTGGCCACATTGCTCAGGGCTTCCTGCGTGACGCGAAACATCGCAGTCGCTGCTGCCTCCTGAATCGGGGGTATCGGTTCAACGGCGGTATGGATGGCAATGGCGGTTCGTTCGCCAAACTCGCGCGCCATTTGTTCGATCGCGCTGCTCAGTCCCAAATCGTCCAGCACGGTCGGGCGCAAGTCGTGCGAGATGCGGCGTACATCGCGCATCACGCCGCGCATTTGATCCAGACCCTTGCGCAGCGTGGCGCGAACGTCGCCGCTACCGTTTTCGACATTCACCAGCGCCGTTTCAAGAACGAATTTGACAGACGAAAGCCACTGACTGACGCCGTCATGCAATTCACGGGCGACGCGTGAACGTTCCGTTTCCTGCGATAGCACGACCTTTTGCGCCATCGCCCGCAGCTTGCCGTCGGCAGCGCGTATTTCGTACAGGTTGAGCGCAAGCCCCCCGGCAGCGACCATCAGCAATGCCGCTGATGCGACGATCAGGATCAAGTCCAGCGTCTTGGTTACCGTGGCCGCCGTTGAATTGGTGATCACTGTTTGCGTTTCCTGCAAGTGATCAAGGTACAGGCCAGTGCCGATCATCCAACCCCATTGCGGTATCAGTTCAACGTAACCGAGCTTGCGTTCCTCGCGTCCGGTGGAAGGCCGGTGCCACATGAAGTCCACGAAGCCACCGCCCGTGCGCGCCTGTTGGATCAGTTGTTGAATAACGGGTCGGCCGCCACCGTCGCGCAATTCCCATTGACTGTGCCCCTCAAGATGGGCAAGGCGCGGATGCATCAGACTTTTGCCATTGAGGTCGTAGACATAAAAGTAGTGGTCTTCGCCAAAATCCATGCGTCGCAGCAACTCGAGCGCTTCGCGTTGCAGGCCCGGGTCGTTACCGGCGTTCTTGTACATCCGTGAAATGGCACTGCGCCCGACCTGGACAAAGTGCTTGAGTTCATCCTGGCGCGCCTGCAGCAGAATGGCCTGCACGGACGCAATCTGCGCCAGGGCTAGCTGGTTGGTTTGCTGTCGCACGATCCAGACCACGGCGGCGATCGCCAGCACCAACGGTACTGCCGCCAATAGCATCACTACCGACCGTAATCGCATGCGGACTCCCTTCTGCCCTTTTGGCAGCGATTGTAGTGAGCCGGCAAATTTGAACGCCCCGAAAAGTTCGGGAAATGTGCGGGTAAACCATTACGTATTCACACAGGAGCGGACTCTGTAAAGACACAGATGCAGCCTCAAGGGATGCCTTTCATACTCCATTGGTTCAAGGTCCAAGCGCAGTGCAGCCGGATAAGGCTGGCGTAAAGGACCACGAAGTTGGGCCAACGCGCGACGTGTCGCAGGCAGGTTTTCCTGTCCGCTTGGACGCTGCGCGGTGTGCTCTGTCAGCCCTTATCAATCAGAGGAGATCATGAATACCCTGCAACAAAAAAATGGCTTTGGTCGTCACATTCTTTGGATGCTGATCGCCCTGATCGGAGCCGGCGCGCTGGCGAACATCGCACTGCATCGTGGCGAAACCGTCAATGCGCTGTGGATCGTTGTTGCGGCCATCGCGGTATACGTTATCGCTTTCCGTTACTACAGTCTGTTCATCGCCAACCGCGTCTTGTCCCTTGATCCGGAACGAAAGACTCCGGCAGTACGCCACAACGATGGTCTGGACTACGTGCCGACCAACAAGTACGTTCTGTTCGGCCATCACTTCGCCGCCATTGCAGGTGCCGGCCCGCTCGTCGGTCCGGTGCTGGCCGCGCAGATGGGTTACCTGCCGGGCATGTTGTGGATTCTGGCGGGCGTGGTGTTTGCCGGTGCGGTGCAGGACTTCATGGTCCTGTTCATATCGACGCGGCGTGATGGCCGCTCGCTGGGTGACCTGATCAAGACCGAGCTTGGTGCGGTGCCCGGCGTGATTGCGTTGTTTGGCACCTTCATGATCATGGTCATCATCCTGGCGGTGCTGGCGCTGATCGTGGTCAAGGCGCTGGCTGACAGCCCCTGGGGTACCTTCACGGTGGCAGCGACGATTCCGCTGGCGATGTTCATGGGCATCTACACCCGCTACATCCGTCCAGGTCGAATCGGAGAAGTTTCCATCATTGGCGTCGTGCTACTCATTGCGTCAATCGTTGTCGGTGGTCAGGTGGCGCAAAGTGCCACCCTGGCGCCGCTGTTCACATTCGACGGCAAACAACTGACATGGATACTGATTGGCTATGGCTTTATCGCCTCGGTGCTGCCGGTGTGGCTGCTGCTGGCGCCGCGCGATTATTTGTCGACCTTCCTGAAGATCGGCGCCATCGTGGCGCTGGCCGTTGGTATTGCAATGGTTGCGCCTGATCTCAAAATGCCCTCAACAACACGCTTTCTCGATGGCAGCGGGCCGGTCTGGTCAGGCAGCCTGTTTCCATTCCTGTTTATCACCATTGCCTGCGGGGCGGTCTCTGGTTTCCATTCCCTGATTTCTTCCGGCACAACACCCAAACTGATCGAGAACGAAGCCCATGCGCGCTTCATTGGCTATGGCGCCATGCTGATGGAATCCTTTGTTGCCATCATGGCGCTGGTTGCTGCGTCGATCATCGAGCCCGGCGTTTATTTCGCCATGAACAGCCCGGCCGCCCTGATCGGCACTACCGCCGAGAGTGCCGCCCAGGTGATTTCACAATGGGGCTTTGTTGTGACGCCCGACATGCTTACCGAAACGGCGCGCGACGTGGGAGAAAAAACCATTATTTCGCGCGCCGGCGGTGCGCCAACACTGGCCGTTGGCATGGCTCAGATCTTCTCGCAGATGCTCGGCGGCAAGGCCATGATGGGCTTCTGGTATCACTTTGCGATCCTGTTCGAGGCACTCTTCATTCTGACCGCCGTTGACGCCGGAACGCGCGCCGGGCGCTTCATGTTGCAAGATCTGCTTGGCACGTTTGTACCCTCGCTCAAGCGCACCGAATCCTGGCTCAGCAACGGGCTGGCGACAACGCTTTGCGTCGCGGCGTGGGGTTACTTTCTGTACCAGGGTGTGGTGGATCCGCTCGGTGGCATCAACACCCTATGGCCACTTTTTGGCATCTCCAACCAGATGCTCGCCGGCGTTGCCCTGATTTTGGTTACCGTGGTCTTGTTCAAGATGAAACGTGAACGTTTTGCATGGGTGTCCTTGCTGCCCACCGCCTGGTTGCTCGCTTGCACCATGACCGCAGGCTGGCAGAAAGTATTTGATGCCAGCCCGAAGATCGGCTTCCTGGCGCACGCGGCCAAGTACAAGAGTGCAATGGACCGTGGTGAATTGCTGGCGCCCGCCAAGGTGATGGGTCAAATGCAGCAGATTGTCTTCAACGACTACGTCGATGCGACTCTGTGTGCTTTCTTCATGGCGGTTGTGGTGAGTATCTTGGTCTACGGCATCCGTGCCTGCGTGGTGGCCCGGCGCTCGAAACTGCCGACAGCGGTTGAGGCCGAAACAGAGGCCTGGACCACTGGGCGAGAACAGCTTACTGGCGCATAAGGCTGCGACACCATGCTTCACGACCTGTCAAAGATTGGCAAGTACCTTGGGCAGACCGCCCACCTGATGGTCGGTCTGCCCAATTACGATACCTATGCGACTCACCTTCGCAATCAACATCCGGATCGTCCAGTGATGAGTTACGAAGAGTTTTTTCGCGAGCGCCAGCAAGCGCGCTACGGCGGCAAAGGCCGTATTGGTCGTTGCTGCTGAGATGATCCGCAACCCACGCTTCGCGTGGCATGGGATTTTTAACGGTCCGTCATCAAGCGCTGGAACAGTCCGCCTGGCAGGCGCGCCACTTGGCCTTCGAGTTCGAGTGCCATCAATTGCGCTTGCAGATCGGCCATGTCCAGACCGCAGCGGGCTTGCAGTGCGTCGAGCCCGACCGGGTCAAATCCGAGGAAATCGAGCAGGCCCTGTGCCGGCGTTGACAGGTCATCGCGCGCAGGGGCATCGGCCGGGCTGTCGATCTTCATTTCTTCGAGCACATCCTGCACCGACTCCACCAGCTTGGCGCCCTGCTTGATCAGCGCGTGGCAGCCACGCGCCTGCGTCAAGTGGATCGAGCCGGGAATGGCAAACACATCCTTGCCTTGCTCGGTGCTCAGGCGCGCGGTGATCAGCGAGCCAGATTTCAGCGCGGCTTCGACCACCAGCGTGCCCTGCGCCAGACCCGCGATGATGCGATTGCGGCGCGGAAAGTTGGCGCTCAGCGGCGGTGTACCCAGCGGGTATTCACTCACCAGCAGGCCGTTGCGTGCAATGCGCTGCGCCAGTTCCCGGTGCCGTCGCGGGTAAACCTGGTCCAGCCCGGTGCCGACCACGGCAACCGTTGCCAGCCGCTGCGTGTCGGGCGCAACGCTCTCAAGTGCGCCCTCGTGGGCAGCACCATCGATGCCCAGCGCCAGACCCGACACCACGGTCAGGCCGGCCTGGCCCAGCGCGCGGGCAAAGTTTCTTGCGTTGGCGACGCCCTGCGGGCTCGGGTTGCGGCTACCGACCACGGCGATGCTCTGTGTCAACTCTGCCAAAGTTGCTTGGCCCATCAGGTACAGAATCAGCGGCGGGTCATCGATGCGCAGCAGCGAAGCCGGGTAATCGGCATCGCCCAGCACCACGATGCGGCGTGCGACGCCATCGGTTTGGGCTGTCTGCAGCCAGTTCCAGGTTCGTGTCAGCAGTGGGGCCAGTTGATCGGGTTCGCTGCGCAGCGCATCAACTTGCGCCGCCGACAGCAACTGCCGCAAAGCCGCAGTCGGTTGCTGCCACAGGGTTTGTGGCAGTCCGAAGGCGGCCAGCAGTTTGCGTGCGCCTTCGTTGCCGATGCCGGGCGTCAGCGTCAGGCGCAACCAGGCGCCGAGTTCAGCGCGTTCCATGGCTGGCTCGCCGGCGCTGTCCTCAGCGCGGGTTGACCAGCCGGTCGCCGACTTTGACGCCGTCTGTTATTTCGAGAATCAATCCGTAGGACAGCTTCTCGTAGGTACTAAATACCATCAGCAGGCCGTTGCGTTCCTCGGGCAGCATGATCTCGGCGCGCGCCGGGTCGGTCGGGTCGATCACGCGTTTGCCGCCTTTGAGGATGGCCAGCACGTGGCCGACTTCCATGCCGTCACGCGTGCCGCGGTTGAGGGTGACGACCTGATTCTGTCCGGCGATCGCCACGGCATTGCCGTAGATCGAGACGATGCGGGCGTCGACCGCTTTGCCAGGCGCGCGTGGCACATAACTTTGGTAGTTGCGTGCGGGCTCGGGCAGCAGCCGGTCGCCAACGCGGACTTCTTCCTTTGCCGCCACGATATCGATGGTGGCGGGAACCAGGTCAGTCTGCGTCTTGCCGTCCTGGCTTGTTGACTGCTGGGTCGATTCGCTGCGCACCAATAGCGCCTTGCCGACATACGGTGCTTCAAAACCCAGCACCTCGCCGGTCAGCGGGTCCATCAGCGGTTTTGCATCGCGAAACAGGCGAAACGCCTTCTGCGCCTTGGTTGGCTCGTCGATGAGGGCGGCGTCACCTTGGCTGCGCGCGTAAGCGCGGTCGCCACGGCTGAGCAGCACACGGCCGTCCTGCGTTGCGACGATGCGCGGCGCCATGCGCAGTCCATTCTCGTCAACCAGCACGGGGCCGGCAAGAAAGGGCTCCAGCATATGGGCGCTCAAGGTTGGCAAGGCGTCGCTTGGCAAACTTTCCGAGCGCACGCGGGGTGACAGTCGAACGGTACTGATTGCTGCCATGGCGGCGCTTTCAGCCGCCTCGGCGGGGGTCTGCTTGGTGCTCAGAACGGCGCGCCCGTCCTTTTTTTCGAGGTAAAGCGTTTGTCCCGGGTAAATCAGGTGCGGGTTCTTGATTTCTTCCAGATTCATGCCCCAGAGTTCGGGCCAGCGCCACGGACTCTTGAGGAACAGCCCCGAGATCGCCCACAGCGTATCGCCGCGTTGAACCGTGTGCTGGCTGGGTGCGTTGGCCGCGAGTTCGGCCAGGGGCACACCGGCCTGTGCGGTCTTGCTGGCCGTCGCTTGCTGATCCGGTGTTATGGGAAAGTTTTGGGCCCAGGCAGCGGGGGCCATTGCCAACGTGCAGCTTAAAACTGCCAGCGCAACGCCAAGCGTCCCGGGTGTTCGCTTGAATCTTTCCGTCATTGTGTTTGTCATGATTGGTTGCACTGAAATTGCCAATAAACAAGCCGCGATTCTGCACGCAAGCCATTGATCGGGCAACGGCTTTGGTATAGAAGCGCGGCCAGAGCGCCGAAAAGTGGCGAAAATAGCGACATCCTGAAACCTCGTGTGGCAGACTCACCCTGCACACTGTGCGTAAGCTGTTCCTTTACTGACAACCCCATGGCTCTACTCCAGATTCTCCGTTACCCTGATCCCCGCTTGCACACGGTGGCCAAGCCTGTCGCTTCGGTTGACACCCGCATCCAGACGCTGATCACCGATATGCTGCAAACCATGTACGACGCCAAGGGCATCGGGCTGGCGGCAACGCAGGTTGATGTGCACGAACGCCTTATTGTGATGGATGTATCGGAAGAGCGTGATCAGCCGCTCATTTTGATCAATCCGCAGCTGGTCTGGACCAGCGCCGAGACCCATCTTAACGAGGAAGGCTGCCTCTCGGTGCCCGGCATCTACGACGGCGTCGAGCGCTTTGACGCGGTCACGGTCAGCGCGCTGGACGCGCAAGGCGTCTCCCGCGTTGTTGAGTCGCAGGACCTGCTGGCGGTGTGTATTCAGCATGAGATGGACCATTTGATGGGCAAGGTTTTTGTCGAATACCTCTCGCCGCTGAAACGCAACCGGATCAAGAAGAAGATGCTAAAGGCCCAGCGCGAGGAAGCGCAGTGAGGCTGATTTTTGCCGGGACGCCGGAATTCTCCCGCGTTGCGCTCGAGCACCTGCATGCCGCCGGGCACGAGATTGCACTGGTGTTGACACAGCCGGATCGCCCGGCCGGGCGCGGCATGAAACTGCACGCCTCTGCTGTCAAGCAGTTTGCGCTCGAAAAGGGGCTGCCGATTGCCCAGCCGCGCAGCCTGCGTCTGGACGGCAAGTTCCCGGATGACGCGGCGGCTGCGCAAGCCGCTTTGCTGGCCGCCAATGCCGAAGCGATGGTGGTGGCAGCCTACGGCCTGATCCTGCCGCAGTGGGTACTCAACGTGCCAGTTCGGGGGTGCTTCAATATCCACGCCTCGATCCTGCCGCGCTGGCGCGGTGCGGCGCCGATTCAGCGCGCGATTGAAGCGGGTGATGCCGAGACGGGCGTCACCATCATGCAGATGGACGCCGGTCTGGATACCGGCGACATGCTGCTGGCGCATACAACGGAAATTCTGGTCAGCGACACCGCTGGCAGCCTGCAGGACCGGCTGGCCGTGCTCGGTGCCCGGCTCATGCTGCTGGCGCTGGAAGTGGCTTCTGTCAATGCCCTGAAACCGATCAAGCAACAGAGCGAAGCGGTGACTTACGCGCACAAAATCGACAAGGCGCAAGCGGCGATCGATTGGACGCAGGATGCGCACCTGATTGCGCGCCGGGTGCGTGCCTTCAATCCCGCCCCCGGCGCCAGTGTTGTGTTGCAGGGCGAGACGCTCAAAGTCTGGCGTGCCCAGGCGCTGGCGGGTAAGCCTCCTGCTGATGTTGCAGGTGGAACCGTGCTGGCCGTCAGCGCCGAGGCGATTGTGGTGGCGGCACTGGACTCGATGCTGGCCATTACGGAGTTGCAGCGTCCCGGCGCCAAGCGCCTGAGCGCAGCCGACTTTCTGCGCGGCTTTGATCTGCGCGCTGGCATGGTCTTTGAAATGAGTTCGCGCTAGTGTTTTTTCTGCGCAGCCACTACCGCCATCCAGAATTTCGGCAGGGTGCGATGGATTCGCTCACCGTGGCGCCCGGCATTGCGGCCTGGGGCCTGATGACCGGCGTGGCCATGATGAACTCTGGCATGAGCACGGCCGAGGCGCTGCTGATGGGCCTGATCGTTTTTGCCGGCAGTTCGCAGTTGGCGGCCATTCCCCTGCTCGGTGCCGGTGCGCCGATGTGGGTGATTCTGGCCACCGGCTTTTGCGTCAATCTGCGCTTTGTGGTGTTCAGTGCGCACATGCGGCCGTATGTGATGCACCTGCCACTCTGGCAGCGGCTGCTGACGGGCTATCTCACCACCGATCTGAGCTATGTACTGTTCAGCAACCGATTCCCCCATGCTGGCAGCGATGCCGAGCAACTGCAGGCCCAGCAAGCCTATCTGGCAGGCAATTGCGGGGTCGCTTGGGTCGCCTGGGTTGGCTGCAGTGTGATCGGTGTGGTGCTCTGCAATTTCATTCCGGCGCAATGGGGTCTGGGTTTTGCCGGCATTCTGGCCTTACTGGGCATTCTGTGTTCGCTGGCTTCGAGCCGGCTGCGCCGGGTCTCTATCGGCATTTCCGGTGCCGTGGCGGTTGCTGCATTCGCGCTGCCGTTCAAGCTCAACATTCTGGTGGCCATCCTGGTGACGGTCCTGATCTGTCTGATGCTGGAGAACACCGTCTGGTTCAGACAGGAGCGGGCATGAGCCTTGATGCCAATCCATGGACCATCGCAGTCATCATTGGCCTGACGCTGGTGACGGTGCTGACGCGTTCATTGTTCTTTATCTCCAGCAAGCCCTGGAAGTTGCCAATCTGGGCACAGCGCGGGCTGCAATACGCGCCGATTGCCGCGCTGGCCGGCGTTGTTGTGCCGGAAATGGTGATGACACAGGGCCAGTTGATTCATACCTTGCAGGACGCGCGGCTGTTTGCCGTGCTCGCCGGCGCCGGCTGGTTCTTCTGGCGCAAAGGCGCCGGTCAGGCGGTGCTGGGCACCATCATTGCCGGCATGGCGGTTTATTTGCCTTTGCATCTGGGCCTGGGTTGGTAGCGCCGCGCTGGCTTTTACAATCCGGACAAGCATTTTTACCAACAGGGTTTCTCATGAACGCCATCCGTTTTTCCGATCTCTGCGCCCAGGGCCATGTCACTGGCAAGCGCGTCTTCATCCGTGCCGATCTCAACGTGCCGCAGGACGACGCCGGCCACATCACCGAAGACACACGTATCCGCGCCTCCATCCCCTGCATCCGCATGGCGCTCGATGCGGGCGCCGCCGTCATGGTGACTTCACATCTGGGGCGGCCGACCGAAGGCGTTTTTACCCAAGCCGATTCACTGGCGCCAGTGGCGGCGCGTCTGGCCGAGTTGCTGGGACGCCCGGTTCCGCTGCTGCAGAACTGGGTCGATGGCGTCAGCGTTACCGCCGGTGACGTGGTGCTGCTGGAGAACTGCCGCGTCAACAAGGGCGAGAAGAAGAACAACGAGGAACTGGCGAAGAAGATGGCCGCGCTGTGCGACATCTTTGTGCACGACGCTTTCGGCACGGCGCACCGCGCCGAAGCCTCGACCTACGGCATCGCACAGTTCGCCAAAGTGGCTTGCGCCGGACCGCTGCTGGCGGCCGAGATGGACGCCATCACGCTGGCGCTGGCCAATCCGAAGCGCCCCATGGTGGCGATCGTTGCCGGCTCCAAGGTCTCGACCAAGCTCACCATCCTCAAAAGCCTGGCGAGCAAGGTCGATCAACTGATCGTCGGTGGCGGGATTGCCAACACCTTCATGCTGGCCGCTGGTCTTAAGATTGGCAAGAGCCTGGCCGAGCCCGATCTGCTCTCAGATGCCAGGGACGTGATCGAAGCCATGCGCGCACGCGGCGCGGCCGTGCCGATTCCGACCGATGTCGTGACCGCCAAGACGTTTGCGGCTGATGCGCCGGCCACGGTCAAGGCTGCCACCGATGTCGCCGACGACGACCTGATCCTGGACATCGGCCCGCAGACGGCGGCGCTGCTGGCGGCGCAACTCAAGATGGCGGGCACCATCGTCTGGAACGGGCCGGTGGGCGTTTTCGAATTCCCCGCCTTCGAGAACGGCACGCGTGTGATTGCGCACGCGATTGCCGAGTCCAGCGCGTTCTCAATCGCTGGCGGCGGCGACACGCTGGCCGCCATTGCGAAGTACGGAATTGAAAAGCAAATTGGCTACATCTCGACCGGCGGCGGTGCTTTCCTGGAAGTGCTTGAAGGCAAGACCCTGCCCGCGTTCGAGATCCTGACGCGCCGCGCCAGCGCCTGAAGCGGCGCGCGTCGCGGCGCCAGCTTGGCGCCGGCAGGTCGTTGCTTCCGTGTGAGAATGGCAGCTTGATTACAGACTGAGACTTCTTCCATGCCCCGTCGCGCCACCAAAATCGTTGCCACTCTGGGACCCGCCTGCAGCGATCCTGTCATCCTTGAGCAGATGATTCGCGCCGGCGTCAACGTTGTGCGCCTTAATTTCAGCCATGGCACGGCACAGGACCACATCGAGCGCGCGCGCATGGTGCGCGAAGTCTCGGCGCGTGTCGGGCGCGAGGTTGCCATCATGGCCGACCTGCAAGGCCCCAAGATCCGCGTCGGGAAATTTGCGCAGGGCAAGGTGATGCTGGAACCCGGCCAGAAATTTGTGCTCGATGCGGCGCGCACCGAACTCGGCGATATTCATGCGGTTGGTCTGGACTACAAGGCGCTGCCGCGCGAAGTCAAGGCCGGTGACGTGCTGCTGCTCAATGACGGCCTGATCGTGATCACGGTCGACGCGGTGCAGGGCGAGGCTATTCACACCACCGTCAAGCTCGGTGGCGAACTCTCCAATAACAAGGGTATCAACAAGCAAGGCGGTGGATTGACCGCGCCGGCGCTGACGGCCAAGGACATGGACGATATCCGTACCGCCATGCGCTTCCACGCCGACTACGTGGCGGTGAGCTTTCCCAAGAGTGCCACCGACATGGAGATGGCGCGCCAACTCTGCAACGTCGCGGCCGATGAGGGGCACAGGCCCGGGTTGATCGCCAAGATCGAACGCGCCGAGGCGATTCCCAAACTCGAGGAAATTCTGTTGGCCAGCGACGGCATCATGGTGGCGCGCGGCGACTTGGCGGTGGAGGTTGGCAACGCAGCGGTGCCGGCGCTGCAAAAACGCATGATCAAGCTCGCACGCGAGCACGACAAGGTGGTGATCACGGCGACCCAGATGATGGAGTCCATGATCACGAACCCGGTGCCCACGCGCGCCGAGGTCAGTGATGTGGCCAACGCCGTGCTTGACGGCACCGATGCTGTGATGCTGTCAGCCGAGACTGCCGCCGGCAAGTACCCGCTGGAAACGGTGCAGGAGATGGCCAAGATCTGCCACGCGGCCGAGGGCGGCGAAGACTTCAAGCTCGAAGCCGACTTCACCGGCAAAACCTTTGCGCGCATCGACCAATCGATTGCCATGGGCGCGCTGTTCACCGCGCACCACCTGGGCGCCAAGGCTATCGTCGCCATGACCGACAGCGGCTCCACCGCGCTGTGGATGAGTCGGCACTTGATCCATGTGCCGATTTATGCGCTGACCTCCAAGGTGGCAACGCAGCGCCGCATGACGCTGTACCGCAACGTGCGCCCGCTGTTCATGGACACCAGTGCCGACCGCGATACCGCGTTGGCCGAAGTTGAGAGCAATCTCAAAACCCGTGGCCTGGTGCAAACAGGGGATGTCTACGCCATCACCTGCGGCGAACCCATGGGCGCGCCGGGTGGAACCAACATGCTCAAAATTTGCCGGGTCAGTTAGCGCTTGTCATCGTAACGTGTAGCCCGTATGAAGCGCAGCGTAATACGGGGTTGCCAGCGCGGGGGTGTCCCGTATTGCGCCTTCGGCTCCATACGGGCTACAGACTGCGCGTAGTTGACTATTCCCCAGACGGTAAAATTCACCCAAGTTACCGACCGATTACCAACTTTTGAAGGATTCCATCATGGCTCTTGTTTCCATGCGCGAACTGCTTGACCATGCCGCTACCAATGGCTACGGCATTCCGGCTTTCAATGTCAACAACCTGGAGCAGGTACAGGCCGTCATGGCCGCAGCCGAGGAGGTTGGCGCGCCGGTCATCCTGCAGGCCAGCGCGGGTGCCCGCAAGTATGCGGGTGAGTCCTTCATCAAGCATTTGATTCTGGCCGCGGTCGAGGCCTATCCGCATATTCCGCTGGTCATGCACCAGGACCACGGTCAAAACCCCGACGTTTGCCAGGGCGCGATCAACCTGGGTTTCAGCTCGGTCATGATGGACGGCTCGCTGATGGCCGACGGCAAGACCATTGCCAGCTACGAGTACAACGTCGAAGTCACGCGCAAGGTGGTCGATCTGGCGCACGCCACTGGCGTTACCGTGGAAGGCGAACTCGGCTGCCTGGGCAGTCTGGAAACCATGAAGGGTGACAAGGAAGACGGACACGGCACCGATGCCACCATGACGCGCGAACAGATGCTGACCGACCCCGAGCAAGCGGCTGATTTCGTCAAGCGCACCCAGCTTGATGCGCTGGCGATTGCCATCGGCACCAGCCACGGCGCCTACAAGTTCACGCGCAAGCCCACTGGCGACATCCTGGCGATTGACCGCGTCAAGCAGATCAACCAGCGCATTCCCAACACGCATCTGGTGATGCATGGCTCCAGCAGCGTGCCGCAGGATCTGCTGGCCATCATCCGCGAGTTCGGTGGTGACATGAAGGAAACCTACGGCGTGCCGGTCGAGGAAATCCAGAAGGCGATCAAGTTCGGCGTGCGCAAGATCAACATCGACACCGATATCCGCCTGGCCATGACCGGCGCGGTGCGCAAGTACATGGTGCAGAACCCGGACAAGTTCGACATGCGCGATTGGCTCAAGCCTGCGCGCGAGGCTGCCAAGCAGATCTGCAAGCAGCGTTACCTGGAGTTCGGTTGCGAAGGCCAGGCCGGCAAGATCAAAGGCTACAGTCTGTCGGTTGTGGCCGGTCAATACGCAAGAGGTGAGCTAGCGCAAGTTGTGCAGTAAGCATCGTTGCGATAATGCAGGCCTGCCACGGTTGAACCACCGTCGCAGGCCTTTTTCATTCTGTTCCCTTCACGCCTGATTGCCTGCCATGACTGCTGCCCTGCACACCTCCACCCTCACTTCCCTGCCCCTGCTGGCGCGCGGCAAGGTGCGCGATAACTACGCCGTCGGTGACGACCGCATCCTGATGGTCGCCAGTGACCGCCTGAGCGCCTTCGACGTCATCATGGGCGAGCCGATTCCGGGCAAGGGCGCGCTGCTGACCAAGATGGCGCTGTTCTGGTTCGACAAGCTGGGGCCGCAGGGCCTCAACATTTGCCCTATCCATCTCACCGGCGAGGCGCCCGAGAGCGTGGTGACACCGGCTGAGGTGCCGCAGGTGGTGGGGCGCTCGATGCTGGTCAAGCGCCTCAAACCGCTGCCAGTCGAGGCGGTAGTGCGCGGTTATCTGGCCGGGAGTGGCTGGAAGGAATACCAGCAAAGCCAGTCGGTGTGCGGCGTCAAGCTGCCGGCTGGTTTGAAGAATGCCTCGAAACTGCCGGCGCCGATCTACACGCCCGCCGCCAAGGCCGCAGCCGGCGACCATGACGAGAACATCACGTTCGAGCAGACCGTCGCCACCATCGGTCTCGATCTGGCAACCCGCATGCGCGACATCAGCATTCGCCTGTACCAGGCAGCCGCCGAGATGGCTTTGAAGAAGGGCATCATCATTGCCGACACCAAGTTCGAGTTTGGACTCGATGCCGATGGCACACTGACCTTGATGGACGAAGTGCTGACGCCGGATTCCTCACGCTTCTGGCCGGCCGAGAGCTACCAGGAAGGCATCAACCCGCCGAGCTACGACAAGCAGTTCGTACGCGACTGGCTGGAGCAGGTGCAGATCGACGGCAAACCCTGGAACAAGACGCCACCGGCGCCGCGCGTGCCCAATGAAGTCATTGCCAAAACCGCCGCGAAGTATCAGGAAGCGCTGCAGCGACTGATGGGCTGATTCCGCCCGTGTCGGGATGGGCTTGAAGCGGCGCGTATTTTGTGTCACACTTGTGGCACATCAGGAGCAGCACCATGTCCACCACCACCCTGCGCATTGAAGAAGGCTTGCGCGAACGCATCGGCCGGCTTGCCACGGCTCTGAACCAGACGCCGCACAGTTTCATGGTCGAAGCGCTGGCGCAAAAGGCCGATGAGGCCGAGTGGCGCTTGGGCATGCAGAACGAGGCCTGGCAACGCGATGCGGCCCTGCAAGCCGGCGAGCCGGGTGTGGAGTGGCACGAAATGAAGACCTATCTTCAGTCCCGTCTTTCCAAAGCCAAGGCCAAGCGCAAATGAGCCGGATCATTCTGGCACCTGAACTGCGCGCTGACTTTGACCGGATTTTTGATTTTCTGTTCGAGCACGCGCCGGAATATGCGGCGCCGCGCATTGAAGCCATCACCGACGTCATCGACGTTCTGGCCAGCAGCCCGCTGATCGGGCGTCCGGTGGCTTTCGGTCAGCGCGAACTCATCATTTCAACTGGTGCCAGCGGTTATCTGGCGCTGTACCGCTACGACCCCGCAGCGGATACCGTCTTCATTCTGGCGCTGCGCAGCCAGCGCGAACGCGACTACAAACGGTCCTGATTCAGCTCAACACCACGCTGCTCAGGCGGCGCCGGTAGGTGGCAACCGTGGGGTCGACTGGAGGAATTTGTCCATCCGCCACCTTGACCGGCGGCGGCTCGATGATGTCGAGGATGGCGATATAGGTTTTGCGCGCCAGATCCTCTGCCCAGCTCTTGTCGCGCATCAGGATCTCCAGCAACTCGTCCATGGCGGCCGTCCAGTCTGAATGTGCCATCAGGCTCTGCGCCTTGGCAAAACGGGCGTCGAAGTCGCGTTTGTTGGCGGCGATCTTGGCATCCACCGTGGCCAGTTCGTCGCCGCGTTCAGCAGCGAAATCCAGCGCGTTCATCCAGCGCTGCAGCGAATCAAAGCGCCGCACCAGGCTGGTCTGGTTGATCACCGGCGCGAAGGCGACCTTGGCATCGTCAATTGCGCCCTCCTGTAGCAACAGTTTGACGTAGTTGAAGCGCGCGTCCTCGTCCTGGGCGTTTTGCAGCACCGCCTGGTGCAGGGCTTCGCGCCGCGCCACCGGGTCGTTCTCATCGGGCGCATCGGAGACGGTTTCGCCGGTGACTTCGGCTTCCAGCACCTCGCCTTCGGGCAAGTGCTTGTCCAGAAATGCCTTGATCTGGCCTTCGGGTAGCGCGCCCATGAAGCCATCGACCGGTTTGCCGCCGTACATCAGCACGCAGGTCGGGATGCTGCGAATGCCGAAAGCCTGCGCCAGTTCCTTTTCCTGGTCCGAGTCAATCTTGACCAGTTTGAAGCGCCCCGCGTAATCGGCTTCGAGCTTTTCCAGCAGCGGGCCGATCACCTTGCAGGGTCCGCACCAGGGCGCCCAGAAGTCCACCAGCACTGGCGTCTGCATCGAGGCAGCAACCACCTCGACATCGAAATTCTCAACCGTTACGTTTATCATTTTTGGCAGATTGGGGTAGTTAAGTAAAATTAAAGCCTGATCACTTGCGGGACAGAGCAGTATCGGCAGCGTGCAGCGCACCGCAAACTCTGGACTCACCACTATGAAAATTCAAATCGGCGTCGTCATGGGTTCCAGTTCTGACTGGGACACCATGCAACATGCAGTCCACATTCTCCAACAGTTTGGCATTGCACATGAAGCACGTGTGCTCTCGGCGCACCGCATGCCCGACGACATGTTTGCCTATGCCGAAGGGGCGCGCGTTGCTGGTCTGAAAGCGATTATCGCGGGTGCGGGTGGCGCGGCGCATCTGCCGGGCATGCTGGCGGCCAAGACCACGGTGCCGGTGCTGGGTGTACCGGTGGCCAGTCGCCATCTGTCAGGCGTTGATTCGCTGCACAGCATCGTGCAAATGCCCAAGGGTGTGCCAGTGGCGACCTTCGCCATCGGCGCTGCCGGGGCCGCCAACGCTGCGCTGTTTGCGGTTGCCATGCTGGCCAACGACAACGCAGCGCTGCGTGCCAAGCTCGATGCATTCCGCGCCGAACAAACCGAAGTGGCGCGCAGCATGACGCTGCCGCCGGTGCTGTGAGCGGCCCTGCACTTTTGCCTGGCACGTCAGGCAGCGGCCAACAGATCACCCTGGGTGTCATGGGCGGCGGCCAGTTGGGCCGCATGTTTGTGCAGGCTGCACAGGCCATGGGCTACTTCACGGCGGTGCTGGACCCCGATGCGATCAGTCCGGCGGGGCTGGTGAGCCACTACCACATCAAGACCGCGTACCTCGACGAGCAAGGACTGGCGCAACTGATCCAGCGCTGCGCTGCCATCACCACCGAGTTTGAAAACGTGCCGGCGCCGGCCCTGCTGACGCTGGGCGCAGCGCGTCGGGTTTCGCCCGGCGCCGAAGCGGTTGCCATTGCGCAGGATCGAATCCGGGAAAAAGCGCATTTCGTGCGCTGCGGCGTGCCCTGCGCGCCCTATGCCGTGATCGAAACCGCGAGCCAACTCGCCGCTGTGCCTGAGGATCTGTTGCCCGGCATTCTGAAAACGGCGCGCCTGGGCTACGATGGCAAAGGCCAGCAGCGTGTCAGCAGCCGCGCTGAATTGGCGGCGGCCTGGGACGCACTCAAAGGTGTGCCTTGTGTGCTGGAGAAGATGTTGCCACTCAAAGCCGAGTGCTCGGTGATCGTGGCGCGCGGCGCCGACGGTGTCTGTGTCAATCTACCGCTGCAGCTTAACCTGCACCGCGACGGCATCCTGGCTGTGACTGAAGCCTACGAAGGCAATTTGCCAGCGCCGCTGGTGGCACAGGCCATCGCCGCAACGCGCGCCATCGCCGAGCAACTGCAGTACGTCGGCGTGCTGTGCGTGGAGTTTTTTGTGCTGCAGGACGACTCGCTGGTCGTCAACGAGATGGCGCCGCGCCCGCACAACAGCGGCCACTACAGCCTGGACGCCTGCGACCTCTCGCAGTTTGACCTGCAGGTGCGCACGCTGGCCGGTTTGCCGCTGCTGCAGCCGCGCCAGCACAGCCCGGCCATCATGCTCAATCTGCTCGGTGACCTGTGGGTTGACGGCGCAACGCCACCCTGGGACCAGGTGCTGGCGTTGCCCGGCGCGCACCTGCACTTGTACGGCAAGCTCACGGCCAGCAAGGGGCGCAAGATGGGGCACCTGACGCTCACGGGAGCTACGGTGGCGCAAGTGCGTGCCACTGCGCTGCAAGCGGCGGCCCTGCTGGGTATCGCGCCGTTCTGAGCGCGCGCCACCATGATTCTGGACGGACGCAACGAGGGCGCGATCAGCGCGGCTGCGCAGGCGCTGGCAGCGGGTGAACTGGTCGGCCTTCCGACCGAGACCGTCTATGGTCTGGCGGCCGATGCCGACAACGCCGCTGCCATCGCCAAAATATTTGCCGCCAAGGGACGCCCGGCCGATCACCCGCTGATCGTGCACGTGGCTGATGCCAACGGCGTGGCGCACTTTGCATCTGAGGTGCCTGACTTTGCCAGCGCGCTAATCAAGGCCTTCTGGCCTGGTCCACTCACGCTGATTCTGCCGCGCCAGCCAGATGTCGCAACGGCCGCCGCCGGTGGTCAGAATTCCATCGGTCTGCGCTGCCCCTCGCACCCGGTGGCGCAGGCGCTGCTGCAAGCCTGCCGGGCCCATGCCGCGAAGCCGGTGTGGGGTGTTGCCGCACCGAGCGCGAACATGTTTGGTCGCGTCAGCCCGACCACGGCGCAGCATGTGCACGATGAATTCGGCGGCGACCTGCTGGTGTTGGATGGCGGCGCCTGCAGCGTCGGCATCGAGTCCACCATCATCGACTGCACGCGCGGCGCTCCGGTGCTGTTGCGCCCCGGCGCCATCACGCGCGAACAGGTGCAGGCGGTGTGCGGCACGCAGGTCTTCTCGCAAGATGCCATGCAGGCGCTCGACAAAGCAGCGCCGCGTGCCTCGGGCACGCTCGAATCGCACTACGCACCCAAGGCCAAGGTTCGCCTGATGGATGCCAAGGCCTTGCAGACTGCGCTCGATCTGCTGGCGCGCGATGTGGACGGCAAAGTCGGCGCCCCCGTGATTGCCACCTATTCACGTGCCGTCCTGAAGACGCCCTCTGTCACGGTGTTGCGCAAACATATGCCCGACGATGCGGCGGCCACCGCACAGCAGTTGTTTGCCGTGCTGCGCGCGTTCGATGACCAGGGCGTGAAACTGATCTGGATCGAGACGCCTCCCGCTGATCATGCGTGGGACGGCGTGCGTGATCGTCTGCAGCGGGCAGCAGCCGGCTGAGGGACAGCAGCAGACACGAAGGCGATGGTCGGTTTTTGGAGTTGCCACCTCCAATCCAGCCATTGAATATTTCAAGTCAAAGGTCAGGACGACGGCGATGATTTCGTCAACGGATGGAACCGCCACCAGAAACTTGTAGCCCATATGCTTGACGTGCTTGCAGTTCCACAGTCGACTCAAACCCCAACTCTGTTCCACGGATTGCAACGGTCTTTGGTTTCGGTTGCGAATGCGTAATTACCCGCGCTCGTTATGGGGAATTGCATCAATTCCGAACACCTGCACTTAACCCGCTTGTCCCACAACGACACAACCCTAAGACCAAAAAAGCGGCCACAGAGCATGGGAATTGTTCATCAAAATGCGCTAATTATCCAATTATTGACCACGGTCATGTGGCTGCTTTCTTCACGGTCGTTTGGACATCAATCGATCCCGGCACAGTAATTGCTGAGGTCCAAGCGCCACACCATCGGGCGAGTGGCGGGCTACGTCCTAACAACACTTTGGAGACTTTGAAGATGAAAACGAAATTCCTTGCTGCCACCTTGCTGGCCGTAACCTTCCCTGCGGTGCATGCCGTCGACATCAAGGCAGGCGACTGGACTGTCACTGTGGGCGGCAATATCAACGCCTTCTACACCAGCAGCGATTGCGGTAAAGCTGCCGGCACCGTCGGCGGACTGTCGCTTGGTGATGCAACCCTTGCGTGCGGCGGCAAGGACAAGAGCACCGTGATCGGCAATGGCCTGCTGCCTTCGACATTGAATGTCGGCGCCCGGACCAACGAGAGCGGCTATGACATTGCCGCTCTGATCGGCATTGGCGTCGCAACCGCCACTGGCAGTGCGATTGCACAAAACAGTACAGTCGACGTGCGCACTGCCTCTTTGACCTTTGGCAACAAGGATGTCGGCACATTCAAATTGGGCCGCGACTACGGCCTGTACGGTTTGAATGCAGTGCTTAGCGACATGACGCTGCTGGGCGTTGGTGCCGCGACACGGGCAACGCAAGATGGCCGCGTATCACTCGGTCACCTTGGCTCTGGCTATACCTTTGCCGGCACTTACGGTCAACTGGCTTACACCTCGCCCAACATGGGCGGTTTCAGTGTGGATCTTGGCATCTTCAATCCGGTTGACGTTACGCTCGGGCCGACCAATACGGCCGGCACCAGCCCCGCGTTTCAGGCGCGTGCCACGTTTGCGGGTCAAGGCTTTAAAGCCTGGATCGCCAACAAATCGCAATCATTTGACCATAGCATCCTGAGCGCAACTGACAGTTTCAGCATGAACGCGATGGAAGTTGGCGGCTCGGTCGACCTCGGCAATTTCGGCCTGATCGGAAACTACCAGAACGGTACAGGCGTCGGCATCCTGTCCGATGGCGACCAGGGCAACATGAAAGGCACAAACACCTTCGTACAAGCCACTTACAAATTGACAGACCGAGTGAAAATTGGCTTGGGAATGGGCAAGAGCGAAAACGATACGGGCACCGGCAACGGTTTGAAGTCCAACGAAAACACCACCGCTGCGGTTTACTTCAATTTGACCAAGAGTCTGACATTGGTCGGCGAAGTAGGCCAGACCAAATCCAAAGCGTTTAATAACGCCGAAGCCACGCAGAACAGCTACTCTTTTGGTGGCATCTTCTTCTTTTAATCGATCGTAACAACACGGGTTTCTTCTAGGGTTTTCGATCGGCCACGTCACGGGGCCGATCGTTTTTTTCAAATTGCTTGACAAGTTCCACGTTGGCAGCGAGCAGTTCGACTTTTCTTTGTCTGTACTTTGTGATGTCATTCAGTACAAGACGCAAGTGCCCCACCTCATCCGCTTCGAGAACAACCAGGGCTTGCAGTCGCACCCACATCTGTGCGCCGTCCTGGCAGACCAACCGCAACTCGCATTCCTGTGGCGCAAAACCCAATAAAATCATTTGACGCCAAAGGTGGAAAACACCCTGATCGTCTGCGACGATGAAAGTGCCCAACAATTTTTTGAATAAATCGCTTCTTGCAACACCGAGCATGGCGGCGACTTCGAGGTTGGCTTGCAAAATCAATCCGGCATCGTTGGCGTGCAATAGCCTATCGGAGCCAGTTCGTATAAGTCAAAATAACTTGCCCGCGAAGTATCGAGTTCAGCCTGCATCCGCCGCAGCTCCTCGTTTTGCATCTCCAACTGAATCTGATGAACCTGCAGGTCATGCAGCACCCGTTGCGCTGCTGCTGGTGACAATGCAGCGAAATCTTCGGCTGGCGGGTTGGTGCGTTGCCCAAGCGCCGCTTCTGCCCGCTGGTACAGGCACTCGATGAGACTTTCCACCGAGTTGCCATCACCGGTGTGCTTGTTCTCGATGCTCACTTCGGCCTCCCTTGTCTTGAGCGATGCTGGAATCGTGATCGAACTTTGGTGATGGCCATCAGGTCATCACCGTTCAACCCTGGCGGTGGCCCGCAGACTGCAGACCTGGTTGAGAAATCAAAAACTTCCCGGTGCGACCCAGCTACTCTTCAAGTGAAACTGTAATTCGGTCTCAAGTTTTGCGTATGCAGACTCCTCTACATTTGCCAATGCGAACAAATGTATCAGAGGTTTTTCCGTCTATAGGTGGTGTTTTACCGAGCAACTGCAATCGGTGCCGAGATGTTCGACCTCTTCACGCGCAGTGCCTGTCAAGCGGAAAATTGAGATTCCCGAAAACTGCCACCGACGAGTACCCGCAAACGCTGCGCTGCCGAAATTGCCGTCGCTGCACGCAATGGCATCAACGGAACTCGTCTTGTACATGCGCCGCCATCCAGTGATCGCGTTGCTGTGAACGTCGGATCGCGCCGGCATGACACAGCTTTAGTTCATCCCCGCGTCAACGCCATCACCCGCCCAACCGTTAAAGGCCTCTACTGGCGATCCGGCGGGTCGCGCAGAGGAAATCTCTCTTAGGAAACACCATGAAAAAACTGATCGCCCTCGCTTGTGTCCTGTCGGCCTTTGCCGTCTCCAGCATGGCGCAAACCGCTGCACCGGCCGCACCGGCACCCATGCAAGCACCGGCTGTTGCGCCGGCCAATAATTCGGCGACACCGGCCAAGGCTGCGGCGGCCAAACCGGCCAAGAAGACCAAAGCAGCGAAGCACGCCAAGAAGTCAAAGAAAGCGAAGAAGGCCAAGGCTAACGCCTCCTAAACCCCTAAAGCGCCCCTCACCGGGCGCTTTTAGTTTGCGGCGCTCGGCGCGCTCCAGCCGCCGCCCAGCACGCGGTACAGCGTGACCCCGTTCTGCTGGTACTGCGCCAGCAACTGCACTTGCGCCTGCTGCGCCGCGAACAGCGAGCGCTGGGCATCGAGTGCATCAAGGTAACTGGCCACGCCGTTGCGGTAACGCAGATCGGAAAGGCGATAGCGGTCCTGCTCGGCGCGCACCACGGCTTGCTGGGCGCGCAACTGCTCACCCAGCGTAGCGCGTCCGGCCAGTGCGTCAGCGACTTCCCGGAAGGCCGACTGAATGGCACGCTCATATTGCGCCAGCGCGATGTCGCGACCGACTTGCGCTACCTGCAGATTGCCCTGGTTGCGTCCGGCGTCAAAGACCGGTTGCAGCAACTGCGGCGCAAAACTCCAGCCGCCTGATCCGGCCTTGAACAGGCCGCTCAACTCATTGCTGGCGCTGCCAAGGCTACCGGTCAGCGTGATGCGGGGGAAGAAAGCGGCGCGCGCTGCGCCGATGTTGGCATTGGCCGCGATCAGCAGTTGCTCGGCCTGGCGGATGTCGGGTCGGCGCACCAGCAGATCCGATGGCAGCCCCGTTGCCAACTCGGGCAGCGTGGCAGCGTCGGTGATCGGCACGGCGGCAGGCAACGTGGCGGGCAGTGGCTGGCCCAGCAGCAACACCAAGGCGTTCTCGTCCAGGGCACGCTGGCGTGTTACCTGGGCGAGTGCGACGCGGGCCGATTCGAGCAAGGACTCGGCCTGGCGCAGATCAATTTGCGAGGCAGCGCCGTTGTCAAAGCGCAGCTTGATCAGGCGCAGCGAAGTTTCGCGCGTGAGCAGCGTCTCGCGTGTCACGCGCAGCAGTTCCTCGTCGCCCTGCAGCGCCAGGTAGCTGGTGGCCACAGTGGCAACCAGACTGATCTGCGCCGCCTTGCGCGCTTCTTCGCTGGCCAGGTACTGCGCCAGCGCGGCGTCGCCCAGACTGCGCACACGGCCGAAGAGATCGAGTTCGTAGGCTGTTACCAGAACGCCCGCGCTGTAAGTGCTGCTGATGCTGCCAGCGCTGTTCGGCAGGCGCGAGCCGCTCAGGCCGGCGTTGACCGTGGGCCATTGGTCGGCACGGCGGATGTCGTACTGCGCGCGGGCCTGCTCGATGTTGAGCACAGCGATGCGCAGGTCGCGGTTGTTAGCCAGCGCCAGCGTGATCAGCGCCTGCAAGCGCGCGTCGCTAAAAAACTGGCGCCACTCGATGGCGCTGGCGGCTGTTCCACCCGCATTCTCGGATCCAAAGTTGGCAGCCACCGGTGCGACCGGACGCTGGTAGTCTGGCGCCATGGAGCCGCAGCCGGCCAGTGTCAGCGCCAGTACGGCCGCGCTTGCGCCTGTGAGTTGTTTGAAGCGCGTGCTCATGGCTTGCCCTCCGTCACAGCCGGTGTGGCCGCGCTGTCGATATCGAGTTCGTGGGCGTACTTGAGGCGCTGTCGCTCACTGCCCTTGAAGATGCGGCGCACAACAACAAAGAACAGCGGCACGAAGAAGACCGACAAAGTGGTCGCGGTGATCATTCCGCCCATCACGCCAGTGCCGATGGCATGCTGGCTGGCTGAGCCGGCGCCGGAGGCTATCACCAGCGGCAGCACACCCAGGATGAAAGCCATCGAGGTCATCAGGATCGGGCGAAAGCGCAGGTGCGCGGCTTCGAGCACGGATTCAACCAACCCCTTGCCCTGCGCATGCAGGTCTTTTGCAAACTCAATGATCAGCACCGCGTTCTTGGCTGAGAGGCCAATGATGGTGATCAGGCCGACCTTGAAGTAGATGTCGTTTTCCAGCCCGCGCAGTCCGGTTGCCAGTGTCACGCCGAGCACGCCCAGTGGCACCACCAGAATCACGGCAAAAGGAATTGACCAGCTCTCGTAGAGCGCGGCCAGGCACAGGAACACTGCCAGCAGCGAGAAGGCAAACAGGTAGATCGCGGTCGAGCCCGAGAGCTTTTCCTCGCGCGACTGCCCCGTCCATTCATAGGCAAAGCCCGGTGGCAACTGGCCGACCAGGCGCTCCATCTCGGCCATTGCGGCACCCGTGCTTTGTCCCGGTGCCGGCTCGCCGGCGATGCGAATGGTCGGGTAGCCGTTGTAGCGAATGGTCTGCATCGGACCGGTGATCCACTCGGTGCGGGCAAAGGCCGACAGCGGCACCGGTTGGCCGGCGCTGTTGGGTGCGTTGATCTTGAGCAGGTCTTCGGGCTGCATGCGCGCCCTGGCTTCAGCCTGTACCACCACGCGCTGCACACGATTGGCGTTCGGGAAGTCGTTGACGTAGGAAGAACCCAGCGCGGTCGAAAGCGAGGTATTGATGGCGCTGAAACTCACACCCAATGCGCTTGCTTTGTCGCGGTCGATGCTGAGCTGCAATTGCGCGGCATCTTCCAGACCGTCCGGACGCACGGCGGTCAGCAACTTGCTTTGCGCCGCCATGCCGAGCAACTGGTTGCGCGCCGCCACCAGCGCGTCATGGCCGTTGCCGCCGCGGTCTTGCAAGCGCAAGGCAAAGCCGTTGGCGCGCCCGAGTTCGGGAATCGGTGGTGGACTGACCGGGAAAATGAAGGCATCACGAATACTGGAGAGCCCACCAAAGGCACGACCCACCAAGCCCTGTGCCGAATGGGCAGCGCCATTGCGTTCCTTCCAGTCTTTGAGCGTGATGAAGGCCAGCCCCGTGTTCTGGCCGCTGCCGGCAAAGCTGAAGCCCAGGATGCTGACCATGCTCTCGACTTCGGGTTGCTTGAGTATGAATTCTTCGACGCGGGTCATCACGCCGCCGGTGCGGTTCGCGGTGGCACCCGGTGGCAATTGCACGTTGACCAGGATGTTGCCCTGGTCTTCGTTGGGCAGGAAGGAGGTCGGCAAGCGGTTGAGCAGCAGGATCACCACGGCGATGATGGCAGCGTACAGCACCAGGAAGCGCCCGGTCTTTTTGAGCAGCCGCGCAACCCAGCTCTCGTAGCCTTTGGCGGTGGCCGAGAAGCCGCGGTTGAACCAGCCGAAGAAACCGGTCTTGGCGTGGTGGTGCCCGGCCTGGACCGGTTTGAGCAAAGTGGCACACAGCGCCGGTGTGAAGGACAGCGCCATGAAGGCCGAGAACAGGATCGAGCTCAGCATCACGACCGAGAACTGGCGGTAGATGTTGCCAATCGAGCCCTTGAAAAAGGCCAGCGGCACAAAGACCGACACCAGCACCACGGTGACGCCGATGATGGCGTTGGAGATCTGGTGCATCGCCTTGCGCGTGGCCTCCAGCGGTGACAAGCCCTCGGTGCTCATGATGCGCTCGACGTTTTCGACCACGACGATGGCGTCATCGACCACGATGCCGATCACCAGCACCATGCCAAACATGGTTAGTACGTTGATCGAAAAACCAAGCGCCTGCAGCACGGCGAAGGTGCCCATCAGCGCAATCGGCACCACCAGCGTCGGGATCAGCGTGTAGCGGAAGTCCTGCAGGAACAGGTACATCACGAGGAACACCAGAATCACCGCTTCGATCAGCGTTTCGATCACCTGGCGGATCGAGATCTCCACAAAGCGCGAACTGTCAAATGGAATCACTGCAGTCACGCCCGGTGGGAAGTAGGGCGAGAGTTCCTGCAGGCGCTGCTTGATGGCCTTGGCCGTGGCGACTGCGTTGCCGGTGGGCGAGAGTTGGACGCCGATGCCGGTCGATGGCTTTCCGTCCAGGCGCGACTGCGTGCTGTAGGACTGCGCGCCGAGTTCGATGCGTGCCACGTCCTTCAGGCGCACGGTGGAGCCGTCGGCGTTGGCACGCACGACCACTTCACCAAACTCATCGGCCGAGACCAACTGGCCCTTAACGACGACGGTGGCGAAGATTGCCTGGCCCGGCAGATTCGGCAGGTCGCCGATGGTGCCGGACGCAACCTGCGCGTTTTGTGCGCCGATAGCGGCGATCACGTCATTTGACGAGAGACGGTAGCCGACCAACTTGGCCGGGTCGATCCAGATGCGCATGGCGCGCTCGGTGCCGAACAACTGCGCCTGACCAACGCCCGGGATACGCTGGATTTCAGGCAGCACGTTGCGCGAGGCGTAGTCGCCCAGCGCCACCGGGTCGATGCGGGGATCGCTCGACGACAGGATGGCAAAGAGCAGGAAGTTCGAGCGTGCCTTGTCCACCCGCACGCCCTGCTGCGTCACGGCCTGGGGCAGACGCGGTGCGGCGCGACTGAGGCGGTTCTGCACGTCAACCTGCGCCAGATCGGGGCTGGTGCCAGGCTCGAAGCTCAGCGTGATGGAGCCGGTGCCATCAGCCTGGGCCACCGATTCCATGTAGATCAAACCGGGTGAGCCGTTCATCTCGCGCTCGATCACGCCCAGCACACTGTCTTCCAGCGTTTGCGCCGAAGCGCCCGGATAGGCGGCCGAAACGATGATCGAGGGCGGCGCCACCGACGGGTACTGCGCCACCGGCAACTGCGTCACAGCGACCGCGCCGAACACCACGATGAAGAGGGCAATGACCCAGGCAAAGATGGGCCGGTCGATAAAGAATTGCGCCATGCCGCGCTCCTTATGACCGGGCGGCCGAAGCGGCGGCCGAGGCCGGTGCGGCCGCTGGCGCTGGTGCTGCCGCGCCGGGCGGGCTCCAGGGCACTGGCTTGGCCCGGGGCGACTTGCCTTGCAGCTTCTGGAAGCCATCGGCGACGACTTGTTCGCCTGGCTGCAAGCCTTCGAGTACCACCCACTGGTCACCCTTGGCTGTGCCGATCTTGACTGCGCGCGTGCTGACGCTGCCATCGGCTGCGACCACCTTCACACTGTCACCCTGCGCACTGCGCTGCACCGCCTGCTGCGGCAGCAGGATGGCTGAGTTGAGGGCGGCCTGTTCCAGTCGGGCACGCACATACATGCCGGGCAGCAGGGCGCCTTTGGGATTGGGCACTTCGGCGCGCAGCGTAATCTGGCCCGAGCTCGGATCGACCGTCAGGTCGGAGAACAGCAGCTTCGCCGGCAGCGCATACACGCTGCCGTCGTCGAGCACAATGCGCACGGCGGCGGTTGCCTTGTCGCCGGCGCTCTTGAGTTTGCCGCTGGCAATCGCGGCGCGCAGGCTCAGCACGTCGGCCACCGGCTGCGTGATGTTGACAAACATGGGGTCAATTTGTTGCACCAGCGCTAGCGGTGTCGCTTCGCCCTGGCCCACCAGTGCGCCTTCGGTAACCAGGGCGCGACCGATGCGTCCGCCGATCGGCGAACTGACGGCGGCATAACCGACGTTGATCTGAGCGGTCTGCACGGCGGCCTTGCCGATGGCGACATCGGCCTGTGCCTGCTTGTGCGCGGCGACGGCGTTGACGTAATCCTGCTGGCTGATGGCGTTGGCGTCGAGCAGCGGCTTGTAGCGTTCGGCTTGCGCCTGCGCCTGCATCAGATTCGCTTCGGCGCGTGCCAGCGTTGCTTGTGCGCTGGCCAGCGTGGCGCGGTAGGGCGCGGCGTCAATCTCGAACAGGGGCTGATCGGCTTTGACTTCGGAGCCTTCGCGGAACAACTGGCGCTGCAAAATGCCGGCCACGCGGGCCCGTACCTGGGCCACACGCGAGGCTTCGGTGCGTCCGGGCAGTTCCGTCATCAGCCCGACGCTGCCCTGCGTGACGGTGACGACGCCGACTTCAACCGGCGGTGGCGCGGCGCCAGCGCCTGCTGCCGGTGGCGCAGCACTTTGGCCGCAACCGGCCAGCATTGCCGCCAATACCGTGCTTGTCAGCACCCCACGCCGCTGCGCTGACGCACGCAGACCACTCAAGACGTCTTGTCCGATGAACATGCACAAACCTTTCGATGAAGCTGACCCGATGCCAAACCGGGGAAGCAATAGAGCGCACAGTGTAAGCCGTAGCCGTAGCCCGTATGAAGCCGTAGGCGTAATACGGGGCAGACGTTGTCCTGTATTTCATACGGGCTACGCAGCGCGCTTAGAATACGCGCTCTGGCTGCTCAGGCATTCCAGTAAACGCTAGGGGTGCTGGCCGTCGCGAGACGGTTGGCTGAGAAAACACCCTGGAACTTGATCAAGGTAATTCTTGCGCAGGGAAGCGTCGCCAGACCCGGTCCATTTCCATTGGACGTCTTTGGTACCCGCCCTGCCGTCGAACAAGGAAACTCGATGGCGCTCATCCGAAAGCTCACACCGCTGGCCGCAGCATTCGCTGCCCTGGCCAGTATTTCTTCACAGGCACAGACCGTGCCGCAACGCATGGAGACGGTCACCGTTACGGCGAAAGCGGCGCCGCTGCTTGATGCCGACAACGCCGACGTCGGTGGTTTTGCCGCGCCGCTGGCCAAAACACCGCAAAGTGTTTCCGTGCTGAGTGCCGATCTGTTGGCTGCCAGTGCCGCGCAGTCTTTGTCGCAAGTGCTCAAGCTCGACGCCTCGCTATCGGACAACTACAACACCACCGGCTACATCGAGAGCGTTTCCGTGCGTGGCTTTCTGCTGGGCCAGAGTGGCAACTACAGCCGCAACGGCCTGGCGATCTCGAACTACGCGCCGCTGGCGCTGGAAAACCAGGAGCGCATCGAAGTGCTCAAAGGTGTCTCGGGTCTGCAGTCCGGCGTCTCGGCACCAGGCGGCCGCGTGAACTACGTGACCAAGGTGCCGTTGAAGGACGACTACACCGCGGTCTCACTCGGCTCCGACAGCAATGGCGCGGCCAAGATTCACCTCGATGCCAGTCGCGTGCTCGGCGGCGTGGGTGTGCGCCTGAACGTGGTGGACGAACACCTGGATTCACAGTTCGACCAATCCAGCGGCTCGCGCCAGTTGCTCAGCCTGGCACTGGCCACGGCGCTGGGGCGCGACACCTCGCTCTCAGCCAATTTTGAGTATCAGCGCAAGAGCCAGCCTTCGGTGCCGGGGCTCGGGTTGCTTGACAGCAACGGCGACGGTTTCGGCGATACCTTGCCCAGCCCGATCAACCCGCGCCTGAACCTGAACAACCAGAGCTGGTCGCAGCCGTTTCAGGTCAGTGCCACAACGG
>CAITXW010000396.1 GCA_903896425.1 uncultured beta proteobacterium
GCCGCAAGAGGATGGCACCAAGACGCTGGTGGGCCTGAGCGCGCCGGTCACGGTGTTGCGTGACGAACTGGGCATCCCCTACATCTTTGCCGCAAACACACCCGACCTGATTCGTGCCCAGGGTTTTGTCACGACGCAAAACCGGCTGCTGCAAATGGAACTGTTTCGCGCCTCCTGGCGCGGCGAACTGGCCGCCACCTTTGGCGCCGACGCACTGCCCTCGGACATCCGCATGCGTGTGCTGGGCATCAGCCGCAACGGTGAGCGTCATGCCGCCAAACTCAGCGCCGAGGCACGCGCCCTGCTGCAGTATTACGTGGACGGCATGAACGGCTATGTGCAGTCCTATCCATCGGACCTTCCAGTCGAACTCCAACTCGCCGGCATCAAACCCCGACCCTGGAGCGTTGCCGATCTGGTCACCCTGGTCCACTACATCCATTACACGCACTCGACCAACTTCAAAGCCGAAGTGGTCGCGCAAAAACTGATGGACAAACTCGGCCTGGAGCGCGCGCGAGAGATCTTCCCGCTCACGGTCAACCCCGACTGGACAAACACGACCAAGTCCGTGGCCACGGCCAAATTGGCAGCGAGCACCACGCGCAACGAGTGGGCGCAACTCGACCTCCAATGGTCCGACCTCAGCGTGGCGCCGGAAACCCTGAACCACCAGGGCCTGGGCTCCAACAACTGGGCGGTCGGACCGTCGCGCTCGGCTTCGGGCAAGGCCATGGTCTCGAATGACCCGCATCTGGACATCCGCATGCTGCCCGGAACCTGGCACCCGGTTGGCCTGTTTACACCCGAGATTCAGGCCGTTGGTGCGGCCCTGCCCGGCATGCCCGGCATTCTGATCGGTCGCACCAAGCACGTGGCCTTTGGCGTCACCAACGCCTACGGCGACGTGCAGGATGTGTATGTCGAAACCATCGACCCGAAAGACCCCAACCATTACCTCGACGGCGGCAAAAGCGTGGCCTTTACCGTGGTGAACGAGACCATCCGCATCAAGGACAAAGCGGCTCCGAACGGCGTGCGCGAACAATCGCTCAAGATCCGCTACACCCAGCGCGGCCCCGTCATCAGCGACCATCCGGGCCTGGGCCCCAAGGGCGACAAACTGCTGGTGCTGCGCTCGACCGACGCTGAAGTGCTCGCGCCAGTGATCGGAAACGAAGGGCTGCTCACCGCTCCCGACGCCGCCGCGTTCGATCGCGAGGTGCAAAAAATCGATCTGATGATGTTCAACTTTGTCTTTGCCGACGACCAGGGCAACATCGCGCACCGCGCCAGCGGCGCCGTTCCGATTCGCGCTGGTGCCGATGGCGGCTACCCGCGCCTGCCAGCCAAGGACGGCAGCGACGACTGGACCGGCTTCATTCCGAAAGACCGCATGCCCGGTATGCTGAACCCGGCGCGCGCCTGGGTCGGTACCGCCAACAACGACACCCGCGCCGAAGGCTACCCCTGGTACTACACCAACTACGTCTCGCCCAATTACCGCTACCGTCGCATCGGCCAGGTGCTGGGCAGCGCGCAGAAGATGGGCGTCGATGACCACTGGAAACTAATGCACGACAACCGCAACCTGCAAAGCGATGTGCTGCGCGGGCCCATGGTGGCCGCGCTCAAGGCCGATCCGGCGCAGCGCGACTTGGCCGACATGCTGGAGAAATGGGACGGCGTTGACCGCGCCGAACAGGCCGCACCGCTGCTCTACCAGACGCTGTACCGCGAGACCGTGCGCGGCACCTTTGTTGACAAACTCGATGACGACACGCTGAGCGACATGACGTCCACCTGGTACTTCTGGCAACAACGCTTTGACGCGCTGGTGGCGACACCGGAGTCGAACTGGTTCGACGACACACGCACGCCGCAGAAGCGCGAAATGCTGGCCGACGTCATCCGCGCCGCCGCGCCACGCGCCCGCGCGCAGATTGAGGCGATGCAGGGCAAAGATCCGGCGCAATGGGCCTGGGGCAAGGCGCACACACAGCGTTTTGTCAGCCCGCTGCGGCGCAGCGGCGCGGGCCAGGAACTGCTGGGCGGCTTCACGGTGCAGCGCGCCGGCAGCGGCGAGACGCTGAATCGCGGCGGCTACGACTTCCAGAAGCCCTACGACATGACGTTCTCGGCGTCGATGCAATTGGTTGCCGACTTTGGTGACCCCGACAAGATCGAGGCCGTACTGGTCGGCGGTGTCAACGAGCGCCACTTCCAGCCACACCAGAACGACCAGGCCAAGCTCTGGGCCAAGGGCGAACGCCGCGCCTGGTGGTTCAACCCGACCAAGGTCGAAGCCAACGCCAAGCACAAGCTCGTGTTGGCGCCGTAGCGATCAAACCACCAGCGCCGCCAGATAGACGGCGCAAAACTCTGCCGGCATGCGCCTGGCGCGAGCGCTGCTAACCTCGATACAAACGAGATCCCAGCGCCCACGCAGCACAGTGACCTGGTCGCGGTTGCGGATCAACTGAAAGCGCCGCTCCATCGTCAGCTTGCCGTCACTGGCACTGAGCCAGGTGGCCAGCGTGAGTTCCTCACCCAACTGGGTGGGCAGCAGATAGTCGTAACCGGCCCGACGGATCGCCATGGCCCGGTCCAGTCGCTGGTAGTCCAGCAGGCTCAGGCCCAGCGCCTCGGAGTGCGCCCAGCCGATGCGCTCGCACCACTGCACATAAACCGCGTTGTTGGTGTGCTGCAGGCCGTCAATATCAACTGCCTGCGGCACAGCGGGCTGGGTGTACGGGTTCGGATAATCCCAGGCCATGGCTTCAATCGGATGTTGGAATGCAGATATCTTAGCGGCGCGCCACTGGAAAGAACAAGCTGTGCCAGAATCATCCGATGTACGCAGACGTCCCCACCATGTTTCTGGCCATCATCCTGGTGGGCGCGGTGCTCGCGTTCTCGGTTGGCGCCGTCGCTGATCGCCGGCAACGCGACGGCATGCCATTGTGGGCTGTCGGCTTGGCTTTTCACACACTGGCCTATGTTCTGTTCAGCCTGCGCGGGCAGATCAGTGATGTTGTTTCGATTGTTCTGGCCAACACCTTTCTCTCTTGCGCAGTGGCCACTTTTACCGAAGGTCTGTATGCGTTCTACCAGAGCCGCCCACCGCGCAAACTGATCTGGTTGCCAGTTATCCTGGTCCTGCTTGTCTTTTCCTTACTGCTTGATCAGCTTGTCATGCGCATCATCGTGGGCTCGCTGGTCTTTATCGCGCAATGTCTGCTGGCCCTGTCCTTGATGTGGCGCCAGTGGCGTCAAACCGCAGGACGTGGCAAGTATTTTCTATCCAGCGGCATGGCGGTCATGACGCTCATGCTGTCACTGCGCGTGTTGGGCGCTGCAACAGGTGCCGCGTCGGCCATGGTGTCGCTGGTGCAGTCCAATCTGATGCAAACCCTTACCTTCCTGGGTGCCCTGACATCGCTGCTGCTGCTGGCCATCGGTTTTGTCCTGATGTCCAAAGAACGCGCGGATCAACTGAACCAGATTATGGCGACGCAAGACGACTTGACCGGCCTGGCCAATCGGCGCCGCCTGAACGAAGTGCTGGCCAGCGAATGGGCGCGCGCCAGTCGCTCCGGACAGCCCCTCGGGCTGGTCATGATCGACATCGATTTTTTCAAGGGCTACAACGACCGGTACGGTCATCAAGCGGGTGATGACTGCCTGCAACGTGTAGCTCGGACGATGCAAACGGTGGCGCAGCGTGCCGGCGATCTGGCAGCGCGCTACGGCGGCGAGGAATTCATCCTGATCCTGCCCGATGCCAACACGTCAGCGGCGCAACGCGTGGCCGAAACCCTGCGCGCGTCTATCGAAGCGCTGGCATTGCCGCACACCGCCTCGCCGCGCGAGCATGTCACGATCAGCCTGGGCGTTGCGGTCTTGAGCGAGGCCTGCTACCCGGATGTCGAGAGCTTGCTGCGTGCAGCGGACGCTGCCCTGTACCGCGCCAAAGATGCAGGGCGCAATCAGGTGCAGTTGGCGCCCGCAGCGCTGCAACACGCAGCGCCGGCCAAACTGGTGCAACTGATCTGGCGCTCGGCATACGAGTGCGGCAATGCGGTCATCGATGGCCAGCACCTGCAGTTATTCAACGATATCAACACCCTGCTCGGGGCGATGCTGGACGAGCGTCAAACCGACGACGTGGCGATGCTGGTGCAGGTCTTTCTTGCTGACGTGGTGCAGCATTTCGAGGAGGAGGAAACGATCATCAAGGCCAATGGCTACCCCGGAGCCGAAGACCACGCGCGCCAGCACCGGCAGTTGCTGGAAAAGGCCCGCAGCGTGACCGAACGCTTTCGCAACGGCAAACTTGCTCGGGGCGAACTCTTTGAATTCCTGGCACACGACCTGGTTGCACGCCACATACTGATCGCAGACCGCGAATTTTTCTCGGTTCTGCGATCCTGAAATCACAGCACCAATGCTAAATCAGGCTTAACGCTGCGGGTAAGGCGGGGGCGGGGGTGGCATGGAGCCGTTGGTGACAACAGGCGTGATCTGCAGCAGGATGCGCTGCCCCGGGTCCTGCGGCATCTGCACCGAATACTGCTTGCCAGCGTACTCGTAGGCCACGTTGTAGCCAACGGTGCGGCTCTCGTAGAAATTCTGCATCCGGCAGTGCTGCACGTTCTGCACCTGCGCCGGCGGTGCGCCTTCAATGTTGTCACCAACCACTGCGCCACCGATGATGCCCAGCACGGTGGCAGCTGTTTTGCCGCTTCCGCCACCCACGGCATTGCCCATGGCACCGCCGGCAATGGCACCCATCAAAGCACCGGCACCGGATTTCTGTTGCTGCACGACTGCCTGCTCAGTGTTGCAAACCTGACGCGGAACAGTCACCTGCTGAATAACCGGCGTTGTGGATACGACACGGGCCCATTCCTGCTGGGCGAAGGACAGACCGCAGGATGCCATGGCGGCAGTCAAAACAAGTAATTTTTTCATATTCCCTTTCGGTTACACACTGGAGCTTCCATCATGAGGCTCGCAAAGCCAATCTTGCCAGATCGTCCATGAAGCAAGTGTAAAGAATGTATCGACCTGACGCCAGTATGGGCTTAGAGCAGTTGCAGCTTGCGCGCGCCTTCGGTCAGTTCGGCGCGAAACGCCGGGTGCGCAATGGCGATCATCTCTTGCGCCCGCTGCTTGGCCGATTTGCCGCGCAACTGCGCCACGCCGAATTCGGTAACGACGTAGTTGATGTCATTCTTGCTGGTCGTCACATGCGTGCCGGGTGAGAGCACGGGCACGATGCGCGTCAGGCTGTCGTCCTTGGCCGTGGCCGGCAGGACGATGAAGGCCTTGCCGCCGCGCGAGCGATTCGCTGCGCGCACAAAGTCAACCTGGCCGCCGGTGCCGGAATAGGGCAGATGCGCCAGGCTCTCCGAGCCGCACTGGCCCAGCAGATCGATCTGCAGCGTGGCATTGATCGCAATCAGATTGTCGTTCTGCGCCGCCAGATAAGGGTCATTGGTGAAATCGGCCGGATGGATTTCAAGCGCCGGGTTACGGTCCATGAACTGATAGAGCTTCTTGGAGCCCAAGGCGAACGTGGCCACCATCTTGCCCGGCAGGTAGTTCTTCTTGCGATTGTTGACAGCGCCGCTCTCGACCAGGGTCATGATGCCGTCGCCGATCATCTCGGTATGGATACCCAGATCGTGCTTGTGCGTGAGTTGCATCACGACCGCATCCGGAATGCCGCCGTAGCCGATCTGCAGCGTCGAGCCGTCGTCGATCATGTCGGCCACGTACTTGCCAATGGCCTCCTGCACCGGGCCGATCTTGGGCAGGCCGACTTCCATCACCGGATCGCTGCTCTCGATCAGCGCGGCGACCTGCGAAACATGGACCCGGCAATTGCCATGGGCGAACGGCACATTCGGATTGACTTCGAGTACCCCGGCGCGGGCCCGTGCCACGGCCGCCATCGTGTAATCTGCCCCCAGGCTGAGCGCGAAGAAACCGTTCTCATCCATCGGCGAGGCCAGCGAAAAGACGACGTCAGCGGGTATTTGGCCGCGCTCAATCATCACCGGTATGTCGGAGAAACTGCAGGGGATGAAATCGATCCAGCCACCCTGACCACCGGCGCGCGAGGCGCCGCCGAAAAAGAAAGCGACGTGGCGCACATGCGCCGAAGTTTCCGGGTCGAAATAGCCGTACTTGCGCACCGCCAGAATCTGCGCCACCTTGACGTCGTGCAGGCTCAAACGGCGCTCCGACAAGCCCGTCAACAAGGTGGGCGGCTCAGCGATACCGGTGGGGACGACGATGAAATCGCCGTCCTTGACCTGCCCGATGGCATCGTCGAGCGTGCCACGCTTCTTTTTGTACAAATCCTGAAATGACATGGGGGGGTCCAGCTTGAGTTGCGTCGGGCAGAAATGCTGCTCAGCGAAGTGGCTCAATGGTAATTCGAATGCCGGCAGCAACCGGTGCGCCAAATCAAGGAAATGCCGCGTGCAAGCCGCACGACACCCAAGGTTTCAGGCAAGACCCCAGACATAGGATTCCATCGAAATCACGCCGTAGGTAATGTCGCCGTCAAGCACACGCACCGAATCGGCTTCGCTAGTAGCGCCCATGGCGATCAGCAGTGGCAAAAAGTGCTCATCGGTCGGGTGCGCGCGCTCAGCGTGCGGCGCCTCGCTGCGGTAGGCCAGCATCGACGCCTTCGCCTTGGCCAGTACCGCCTTGCGCACCCAACTCGTAAATTCCTGCACGTAGACCTGCGCTTGCGAACCGGGTTGACGAATCTCGTACAGGTTGTGCGTCATGCTGCCAGAGGCAACGATCAGCACGCCCTGCTCGCGCAGAGCCGACAGGGCCTGCCCCAGTTTGAGTGCCTGCGCAGTGTCCAGCGTGACCGGCATCGACACCTGAAACACCGGCAGGTTCACTTTGGGCAAGAGGTGAAACAAGGGCACCCAGGCACCATGATCAAGTCCGCGCTGCTCGTCCAATCCAACTACCAGACCGGCTTGCGCCAGCAGACGGGCCGCTTCACGGGCCACTTCCGGCGCGCCGGTTGCCGGGTAGCTCAGTTGGTACAACTCGGCAGGAAAACCGCCAAAGTCGTGAATCGTCTCGGGCTTGACGGTTGTCATCACCTGGACGTCGCGTGTCTGCCAGTGCGGCGAGACCACCAACACGGCCTTGATGCCCTCAAGCTGTGCGCCCAGCAACTGCAGTTGCGCACCCAGCGCGCCGGGCTCAAGCGCGAAGGTCGGTGCACCGTGCGAGATAAACAGGACCGGCGCTTTGGATGAGGTTGTCATGCTGCTTCTCGCCAATGGGCTTATTTTTCAGCGCGAGCGTCAAGGCTCCAGCCACCGGCACCTTGCGCTGCCAGCACCAGCAAACCGCCAACGACAGCGATGTTCTTGAAGAACATTAACTGTTGCACAAAGGCCTGCGCCGCCGGAGCTGCCCAGAAGCCGTGGAAGAAGAAGCTCGCCACCAGCGTGAACAGCGCCAGCGCCAGCGCCGAGATGCGCGTCTGAAAACCTGCCAGCAGCGCCAGGCTGCCCAGAATTTCCACCGCCAGCGCCAGGGCGGCACCGAGTGTGGGCAGCGGCAGGCCCACCGACGAGATATAGCCGACAGTGCCGGCAAAGCCGGTCAGCTTGCTGATACCCGCGGGCAGAAACAAAGCGACGAACAAAAGACGACCGATCAGGTTAAGGGGGTTTTGAAGAGAGGTAGACATGGTATTTCCTTTGCGTTGCTTGAATGGACTTGATGGACTTTGCACTTGACCGAAACCGTGTTCGGCAGTGCATGACCTGAACTTTATTACAATCAAACAACAAGATAAATAGCTGACAATCAGATTAATTATCCCATTAGGTGGAACAATGGACCGTTTTCTGGAAATGCAAACCTTTAATGCCGTGGTCGACGCCGGCAGCTTCGTGAAAGCAGCCGAGGCCCTGGGCATGTCCAAGGCTGCCGTCTCGCGCTACTTGGTCGACATGGAAACGCGACTCGGGGTGCGGCTGTTGCATCGCACGACACGGCGGCTCTCGCTGACCGAGGAAGGCCAGGTGTTCTACGGGCGCAGCAAGGAGTTGCTGGCGGAACTGGCCGAGGCCGAGGACGAGATCAGTTCGCACAGCCATGCCGCCAGCGGCCTGCTGCGCATCAATGCGCCGTTCACCTTTGGCGTCTTGCATCTGGCGCCGCTGTGGGGCGCTTTCATGGCGCAGAACCCGAAGGTCAAGCTCGACGTAACGCTGGCCGACCGTCTGGTCGATCTGGTCGAAGAAGGCTACGACATGGCGATCCGCATCGCCAGCCTGGAAAACTCAACGCTGGTGAGCAAGCGACTGGCCAGCACGCGCATGCTGCTGTGCGCCTCGCCACAGTACCTCGCACTGCACGGCACGCCCACGCAACCCTCCGAACTGGCGGCGCACGCCGTGATCTCCTACAGCTACTGGTCAACGCGCGATGAGTGGCACTTCACGGGACCCGACGGACCGGTCAGCGTCAAGACCAATCCCTGTATCCACACCAACAGCGGCGACACCTGCCGCGCCGCCGCGCTGGCGCACCAGGGCGTGATTCTGCAGCCCGACTTTCTGGTCGGGCCGGACCTTGTGGCCGGCACCCTGGTTGAAATACTGCCGAACTACCGCTCGATCGAGCTCGGCATCTACGCGGTCTATCCGACGCGCAAACATGTATCGGCCAAGGTACGCGCACTGATCGACTTCCTGGCCACGCATTTCGCGCAAAAACGGACTTCCTGGTAATGTCCAACAATCCCCCGTTTGGGGGATGGCAAGCCCGAGCAAAGCGCCTACAGTAAGGTCGCGGCAGATTGATGGTGGCCGCCCACCTCGTTCCAACCGGAAAGCAATCACATGACAACAGCGCGGATGATTCGCCTGGCACTCAGCCTGACAAGCGCCGCGCTGCTTGCCAGTTGCGGCGGTGGGGGTGGCGGCGGCACCGGATTCGCCAGCCTGCCCGCAGCAGCAACCCTGGCAGCCCGTTGCGCAGCCCCAAGAAGCGGCGCCAGCCCCGTCACCGCAGCGCCCTATCCGGACCGTTTGGGGGGCCTGCTCGACGAGCAGAACTGGCTGGCCGCGTGGACCAACGACCTCTACCTCTGGTATAGCGAAGTGCCCTACCCCACGCCCGCAAATTACAGCACGACCGGCAGTTACTTCAAGGTACTCAAGACCAGCCAGCTGAGCCCAAGCGGCGCACCCAAAGACCGATTCCATTTCAGCCAGGACACCGCAGCCTGGGAGGTCGAGTCTTCAACTGACTTGCAGATCGGCTACGGCGCCACCTGGTCGCTGAGCAATGCCTCACCGCCGCGTCATGCGCTGGTCGCCTACACCGAGCCGGGCACGCCCGCCACCACCCTCAGCGCAGCGCTGGTGCGCGGTGCCAGCATTCTGCGGGTTGACGACGTCGATCTGGTCTACGACAACACCACGGCCGGCATCACTATTCTGAATGCCGCGATGTGGCCTGTCAGCGCTGGCGAATCGCACACATTCGTGGTGCAGGACCCGGGGTCGAGCACGACCCGCAGCATTACCATGGTCTCAGCCCGCTTCAACTCGTCGCCAGTGCAAAACGTCGGCACCTTGGCGGGCGGCACGGTGGGCTACATGCTCTTTAACGACCACATGGCCTCGGCAGAGAGCGCGCTGATCAATGCGGTCTCGCAGCTTAAGAGCGCCGCCGTGTCGGACCTGGTGCTCGACGTCCGCTACAACCGCGGCGGCTATCTGACGGTGGCAAACGAACTGGCCTACATGATCGCCGGACCAACGCGCGCGCGCGGCAAGACCTTCGAGCAGTTGAGCTTCAACGACAAGCATCCCAACATCGATCCGGTATCGCACACGCCCAACGTGCCGATCCTGTTCCAGTCAACTGCGGCCGGCCTGGGTACGACGACGGCGGGGACCGCATTGCCCACCCTGAATCTGGGCCGGGTATTTGTGCTGACCGGATCGGATACCTGCTCCGCCAGCGAATCGGTGATGAACGGCTTGCGCGGCATCGGCGTCGAGGTGATCCAGATCGGCGCCACCACCTGCGGCAAACCCTACGGTTTCTACCCGACGGACAACTGCGGCACAACCTATTTCTCAATCCAGTTCAAGGGCGTCAACGCAGCCGGATTTGGTGATTATTCCGACGGCTTCGCGCCACAAAACGGTGCAACCAGCGGTTTGCCTGCCGACGCCATCCTGCCGGGCTGCGCCGTCGCAGACGACTTCACCCACGCTCTGGGCGATCCGGCTGAGGCGCGTCTGGCTGCGGCCTTGCAATACCGTACCAATGGCGTTTGCCCCACACCGGCCAGTCTGTCGGCGGCGCGCATGGCCAAAGCGCAGTCAAGCATGGACGGTGAAGTGCACAAGAATCTGTTCCTGTCGAACCGAATTCTCAAGCGCTGAAGTCGCTCGCAACACGTCACGAAGCGGACACGCAGCAGTGGCGCGCTAGCTGCGCCCCGTCATGGCATTTATGATGGGAACAAACCCAACAGAACACCGCGTGTCCAGACCATCCCCCCTTTTTCCTGCGCTAACAGCGTTGATCCTTGCCGCTGTGAGCACCCTCGCAACAGCGGACGAGCGGCCCCGGGTCGGCCTGGTGCTCGGCGGTGGCGGTGCGCGCGGTGCGGCGCACATCGGCGTGCTCGAAGTGCTCGAACAGTTGCGTGTGCCGGTGGACTGCGTGGCCGGCACCAGCATGGGCGCGCTGGTTGCCGGCGCCTGGGCCTCCGGGCTCGACCCGGCCACCATGCGCCGGGAGATGGCGGCTGCCGACTGGAAGGACATGTTCCAGGACAACCCAGGCTACGACGATATCAACTACCGCAACAAACGCCTGACACAGCGCTACCTGCCGGCCAGCGAGACTGGCGTCAACGCGCAAGGCGTGGTGACGCAACCGGGCGTGGTTTCGGGCCAGAAGATCAAACTCTTCTTCAACCAGCTGGTGCGCGCCGACGTCGGCGAGCGCCCGATTGAATCCCTGAGCCTGCCACTGTCCATCATCGCCACCGACATCGGTACTGGCGAGCGCGTGGTCTACCGCGACGGCAGCCTGACGCAAGCCATGCGCGCCAGCATGTCGGTGCCGGGTCTGATGGCGCCACTGGAATACGGCGGGCGCAAGCTGGTTGACGGCGGACTGGTTGACAACCTGCCGGTGCGCGAGGTGCGCGAGCGCTGTGGCGCACAGGTCGTCATCGCCGTCAACGTCGGCTCGCCGCTGCAAAAGGCCAGCGAGATCAGCGGCCTGCTGTCGGTATCGGCACAGATGGTCTCGATCCTGACCGAACAGAACGTAACCCAGTCGTTGGCCAGCCTGACAGCGACCGACATCTACATCAAACCCGACCTCCAGGGGCTGGGTGCCACCGATTTCGAGCGCAGCGCCGAGGCTGCTGACCGCGGTCGCAGCGCGACGCAGGCGCTTGCAAGCACCTTGCAACAACTATCGGTCGACGCAGCCACTTACGCCGCCTGGCGATCGAACTTGAGCGGCCCAACAGTGGAGCGACCCCTGATCGACGCGATCGACATCACAGGCCTGCAGGCTGTCAACCCGGCCACGGTGCGACGCTACCTGCAGCAACAAGTCGAGCAGCCACTGGACACGCAAGGCCTCAACCGCGACCTGCTGCGCGCCTATGGCGACGGCTACTACGAGCGCGTGGACTACACGCTGCTGCGCCAGCGCGAACGCAACGTCCTGCGCATTACGCCCACCGAAAAAAGCTGGGGGCCGGACTACATTCGCCTCGGGCTCAACCTGAGCTCGAGCCTGGGCGGGGGCTCCACCTACAGCCTGCGCGCGGCCTACCAGAAGACTTGGCTCAATCCGCTCGGCGGCGAGCTGCTGTTGTCGGGCGAGATCGGCAGCGACACCGGCATCGCTGCCGAGTGGTACCAGCCACTGGATGCGGCGCAGCGCTATTTCGTCGAAGCACAGGGCTCGGTGCGGCGTGAAGACGTCAACATCTACGTCGACAACGTGCGCGCCTCTGCCTACCGCGACAGCATCAGCCGTCTCGATCTGGGTGGTGGCATCAACATCGGTCTGCTGGGCCAGGCGCGTCTGATCTGGCGCGAAGAGCAGCGCACGGTCGGCCTCAACACCGGCATACCGATCCTGCCGACTCCGACGCTGCGCGTGCGCGGCTGGCAGGCCAGCGTCGAGCTCGACCAGCTCGACCAGTTGTACTTTCCATCGCGCGGTTGGTCTGTGCGCGCGCGCTGGTTCGAAGCACCAGGGGACGACTACAACCGCGTGGCGCTCGGCCTCAATGGCGCCTATCCGATCGGCGACTGGGTGCTCGGCGTGCGTGCCAGTTACGACGGCTCAACCCACGGCCACCTGCCAGCTCAGGACACCGCCAAGCTCGGCGGCTTTCTGAACCTGTCGGGCTTTGCCGCCGACCAGCTGCTCGGCGACAAGGTCAGCTATGCCCACGTGCGCGGTGAACGCATCGTCGGGCGCATGCCACTCGGGATGCGCGGCGACATGCGCCTGGGGTTGGCCCTGGAAGCCGGCAAGGTCGGCGTGCCGCTGTCCCAATGGAACCACAGCGGCTGGTTCAATTCGGTCCTGCTCTACGCCGGCAGCGAAACCTCGTTCGGCCCGGTCTACATCGGCCTGGGCCACTCCAGCAGCGGCTCCACCAACGCCTACCTTTTTATCGGCACGCCGTGACAGCCTCGATGGCGGCGTGCAGGCGGGCGCTGCCTTGGCCGGTGACGGTGCTTACCGCTTGCGTCAACGCGGCAAGTTCGCGCTCAATCATCTGCGTTACCGGGGCGCGCACCTGCTCACCATCGCGCTGCAGGCCGTCGGCGACCCAGGCGATGTCGGGCGCGAGCAGCAGCGTCAGCGCGTAGCGCGCGTGCAGACTGCGGGCGCGGACATAAAACGAGGTATCGCCAAAAATGAAGTCGCTGTAGATGGCGGTCAGCAACGGCGCTGTGTCGCAAAAGACAAAGGGGGCACCCTGCTCGGCTGCCGCGTGTTGCGCCGTTTGCACCGATTGCTGCTGCGTCTCGATGATCTGCGCCTGCTCGTCACGCGTCGGCGTACGGCCATGCGACTCGCAAAATTCGCGCAGGTACTCCGGCACCCAAGGGCTGTCGAAATGCGCTGCCAGCAGCCGCGCCAGCGTCGTCTTGCCGGTGCTCTCGGCGCCGATGATGCAGACCAGGCGCGGTTGCGTCATGTCGCCTTGCCCTGCTTCGGCGCAACGTCCATGCGCTGCTTCCAGCCATGCCAACCCCACAACGCCAGCACAAAGAAAATCACATAGAGCAGCACGGTCAGCTGCAGGCCCTTGTAGGCGAACAAGGCGATGCTGGCAGCGTTGACGAGCAGCCACAGCGGCCAGTTCTCGATCAGCTTGCGCGCCAGCAGCACGGTGCCCACGACACTGCCGGCCGTCACGAAGCCATCGGCCCAGGGCACGTCAGAATCGGTCACGCTGCGCAGCAGCAGCGCGCACAGCAACCAGAGCACAACGTAAGCGGCGAAACACCAGCGCCAGCCGCGTGCGTCCATGTGCTCGATGCGCAGCGCCGCATCCGACCCGGCGCGGTGCCCGCGCAGCCACTGCCACCAGCCCCAGAAAGCGGTCACAACAAAGAACAGGTTCACACCTGCTTCGCCATAGAGTTTGCTGGCGTAAAAAAGCCAGGCATAGAGCGCGCTGGCAATGATCGTCAGCGGCCAGCCCCAGTGGATCTCGAACACGTTACACGCGATATTGGCCAGCGCCAGAAAGAAGGCGATCAACTCCAGCCAGGTAACGGCTGAGCCGAGCAGTGTGAAGGCGGTATCGAGCACGGTTTAGAACTCCACCGTGGCGCTGACACGAACCGTGCGCGGCGTTGACGGGAACAGGTAGATGCCACCCCAGTCGGTGCTCGGCGCTTCGCGCCAGTAGATGCGGTTCGTCAGGTTCTCGATATTCAGACGCCAGGTGGTGACACGGCCCGCCCCGCGCTGCTGGTAACTGCCACCGGCATCGACTTGCCAGGCGCGCGGCAACTCGACGCTGCCGTCGGCCGTTACCGTCTTGCTGCCCTCTAAGCTGGCCAGCGCGTTGAACGCCAGGCCGGGAACGGCAGCGATTTTGTAGTCCGCAAACAGCGAGCCCTTGTAGCGCGGCACATTGGTCACGCGCTGCCCCACCAAGGTCGAATCGACCGCCTGGGTATAGGTGGCGTCCAGTGCCATCAGGCTTGCTTGCAAGGACAGCGCGCTGTCCACGCGGCCTGCGGCCGTCAATTCGAAGCCGCGATGGCGCGCGGTCTTGGCGCCAGCTACGCGCAATGGCAAGGGATCAGCAAATGTGCCGGGCAGATTGTCGGCATAAGGTTTGTCGATGTTGAAGGCAGCGGCGGTCAGCAGCAGACGCGCATTGGCTTGCCACTTGATGCCGATCTCGGTCTGCTCGCTCTTGAGCGCGGGCAGCGTCTGCCCGGGGTTGGCAAATTCAGCCGGCCGGTTCGGCACCGCCTCCAGTTCCACGCCCTGGCCCCAGGAGGCGTAGAGCGTGGCGCCAGCCACTGGCGTCCAGGCCAGCCCGGCCCAGGGTGTGCTGACGGTCTGCTCAAACGAGACGGCCTCCTCGCCGTTGCTGAGTTCGCTGCTGCGATTGAGCCGCGAGACGCGCACGCCGAGGAAGGATTGCACTCGCTCGCCCAGATCAGACACGAGCGACGCATAGGCGTCCAGTGCACGCTCGCGGCTGTTGCTGTTGAGAACGGTCAGCGTCGGGTCCGCCGGCAAGGCAAGAGGCATGAAGATGTTGCTGGTGCCCACGTAGTTGTAGGCCTGCATCGCCGGCAGATCGGCGCGACTGCTGCGCCCGCTCAGCCCCAAGCGCACAGCCTGCTGCATACCCAGTGCATTGAACTTGCCGTCCAGGTGGGCGTCCCAACTGTTCAGACTGCGCCGCTCGCCTTCGCTGCGGAAGTCATACACATCGACGTCACCGTTGCCGCACAGCCCCGGATAAACGTAAGTCGCCGCGCTGCTGCAACCGTCCGGAAAGCTGAGCCGGTCATTGATGGTCGTGGTCTGGGTATTGGCGGCAAAGCGACCCTGCCAGTCGGCATTGAAGCGATGGTTGAGCGCAATCTCGGCCGTCGTGGCGCTGACCTGAAACGGCTGCGACCAACTCTGGTTGTTCAGGTTCAGGCGCGGGTTGATCGGGCTGGGCAAGGTATCGCCGAGACCGTCACCATTACTGTCAAGCAGCCCGAGCCCCGGCACCGAGGGCTGGCTCTTGCGTTGGTATTCAAAATTGGCCGAGAGCGAGGTGTCGCGCCCCAGTGCCGTGGCCAGTGCCAGGCTGAGCAACTGGCGCGAGCCGCTGGATTGGTCGAACTGTGAATCCAGGTGTTCGTCC
>CAITXW010000397.1 GCA_903896425.1 uncultured beta proteobacterium
CGAAGTGATCAGTTGCGAGGGCAACATCGTCACCGCCGGCGGCATCGATTCGCACATCCACTTCATCTGCCCGCAGCAGATCGAAGAAGCACTGGCCAGTGGTGTGACCACCATGATGGGCGGCGGCACCGGACCCGCCACCGGCACTTTTGCGACCACCTGCACACCCGGCCCCTGGAACATCGAGCGCATGCTGCAGGCGGCCGATGCCTTTCCGATGAACCTGGGCTTTCTCGGCAAGGGCAACGCCAGCCTGCCGGCGGCCTTGCAAGAGCAGGTCGAGGCCGGCGTCATCGGCCTCAAGCTGCACGAGGACTGGGGCACAACGCCAGCGGCGATCAGCAACTGCCTGGACGTGGCCGAAGCGATGGACGTGCAGGTGGCGATCCACTCCGACACACTCAACGAATCCGGCTTTGTCGAGAACACCATTGCCGCCACCAAGGGCCGCAGCCTGTGCGCCTTCCACACCGAGGGTGCGGGCGGTGGCCATGCGCCCGACATCCTGCGTGTGGTTGGCGAAGCGAACTTTTTGCCGAGCTCGACCAATCCGACCATGCCCTACACCGTCAACACGCTCGATGAGCACGTGGACATGCTGATGGTCTGCCACCATCTGGACGCGGGCATTGCCGAAGACCTGGCCTTTGCCGAGAGCCGCATCCGCAAGGAAACCATCGCCGCCGAAGACGTGCTGCACGACCTGGGCGCGATCAGCATGTTTTCATCCGACAGCCAGGCCATGGGCCGCGTTGGCGAAGTGATTCTGCGCACCTGGCAGACCGCGCACAAAATGAAGGGCCAGCGCGGCAAACTGCCTGAGGACAACGCGCGCAACGACAACTTCCGCGCCAAACGCTACGTTGCCAAGTACACGATCAACCCGGCGATCGCGCACGGCATCAGCCACGAGGTCGGCAGCATCGAAGTTGGCAAGTGGGCCGATCTGGTGGTCTGGAAGCCGGCCTTCTTCGGCGTCAAACCGGCGCTGATCCTCAAAGGCGGCTTCATCGCGATGGCGGCGATGGGCGACCCCAATGCATCGATCCCGACACCGCAGCCGGTGCACTACCGTCCGATGTTCGGGGCCTATGGCGGCGCCCTCACACGCGGCTCGCTGACCTTTGTCTCGCAAGCTGGTCTGAACGCCGGCATCGGGCAACGCTTCGGTCTGGCCAAGACCTTGAGTGCCGTGAAGAACATCCGCGGCGTGCGCAAGCAGCACATGGTGCACAACAGCTACCTGCCCAAGATGGAGATCGACGCCCAGACCTACAGCGTGCGTGCCGACGGCCAACTGCTGACCTGCGAAGCGGCGGCGAGCCTGCCGATGACGCAGCGCTACTTTTTGTTTTGAGGGCCGATTGGAAATGCATCGATTACCCCGGTAACGCGGCAACACGGGTGCACGCAGCGGCACTGGATCTCGCGCTTGCCACGTTTGACTGATCACTTGCCAAGCTGACCGGGCGCATCACAGGTTCATAGCCGGTGGCCGAAGGCTTGTTACGATAGGCGCAACCAACCTGATCGTCCACGATGACTACTGCCGCCACCCACACCTTTCTCTGGCACGACTACGAGACCTTTGGCATCCAGGTGCGGCGGGATCGTCCGGCGCAGTTCGCGGCCATCCGCACCGATGCCGAGCTGAACGAGATCGGCGAGCCGCTGATGATTTACTGCCGGCCGGCGAACGACTTTTTGCCCGACCCGCAGTCCTGCCTGATCACCGGCATCACGCCGCAACTGTGTCTGGAGCGCGGCATCCCCGAGTATCAGTTTGCGGCGCAGATCGAGCAGGCGCTGAGCCTGCCCGGCACCATAGGTGTGGGCTACAACACGATCCGCTTTGACGACGAGATCACGCGCTTCATGTTCTGGCGCAACCTGATCGACCCCTATGCGCGCGAGTGGCAAAACGATTGCGGGCGCTGGGACCTGCTTGACGTCGTGCGCACCGCGTATGCGCTGCGGCCACAGGGCATCCAGTGGCCGACCAAGCCCGAGGGCGGCGCCAGTTTCAAGCTGACCGACCTGACAGCCGCCAATGGCCTGGCGCACGAGAGCGCGCACGATGCGCTGAGCGATGTGCGCGCCACGATTGCGCTGGCACGCCTGATCAAACAGGCGCAGCCCAAGCTGTTCGATTTCTGCCTCGGGCTGCACAAGAAGGACAAGGTAGCAGCTGAGCTCGGTCTGCCGACCACGCCGATGTATGCCAAACCGTTTCTGCATATCTCGGGAATGTTCCCGTCTGAGCGCGGCTGTCTGGCCCTGATGTGGCCGCTGGCCATGCACCCGGTCAACAAGAACGAATTGATTGCCTGGGATTTGGCGCACGATCCGCGCCCCTTGGCCGTGATGAACGCCGAAGAAATCCGGCTGCGGATGTTCACCCGCAGCGATGAGCTGCCCGAAGGCGTGACGCGCCTGCCGGTCAAGACCATCCACCTCAACAAGTCGCCGATGGTGGTTGGCAAGCTCAAGACCCTGTCACCCGAAATGGCGCAGCGCTGGGGCCTGCAGATGGAGGCGCAACTGGCCAACGCGGCGCTGGCGCAGGGCCTGCCCGACATGAGCGGCATCTGGCCCACGGTCTTCAAGCGACCCCAGGAGGGTCCGGTTGATGTGGATGAGGATTTGTACGGCGGCTTTGTCGGCAACGCCGACCGGCGCCGCCTCAACGATGTGCGCCAGGCCTTGTCACAAAACCAGGCGGCACCACGTCAGGCCTTCGATGATCCGAGACTGGCAGAGCTGGTGTTTCGCTACCAGGCGCGTAATTTCCCGCGCAGCCTGACCCTGGCGCAGGCCGCACTATGGGAAGCGCACCGTGCGGCACGTTTGTTTGAAGGCGCATATGGCGCACGCACTGTGGACGCACTCTCGGCAGAGATTGACAAGCTGGCCGAATCTGCCGACGAGCGCGGCGAAGTGATTCTGGGCGCGCTCTACGACTACGCTGAGTCGATTGCCCCGTAGCCCGTATGGAGCCGAAGGCGTAATACGGGGACGCCGATGCTGTGCCAACCCCGTATTGCGCTGCGCTCCATACGGGCTACCTGGCACACGGGCTACACGGCATACCGGTTACTGCGTGCCGAAAATCCGGTCGCCGGCATCACCCAAACCCGGCAGGATGTAGCCGTGGTCGTTGAGCTGGCGGTCTACCGCAGCGGTGTAGATCGTCACATCCGGGTGCGCCTGGCGCAGGGTGGCAATGCCTTCCGGGCAGGTCAGCAGGCAGACGAACTTGATGGATTTGGGCTTGAGCGCCTTGACGCGTTCGATGGCGGCGACGGCTGAGTTGCCGGTGGCCAGCATCGGGTCGACGACGATGACGTCGCGCTCCTGCGTGTCCTTGGGCATCTTGAAGTAGTACTCGACCGCCTGCAGCGTTTTGGGGTCGCGGTAGAGGCCGATGTGGCCAACGCGCGCACCGGGCACCACGGTCAGCATGCCGTCCAGAATGCCGGTGCCGGCGCGCAGGATCGAGACCAGCACGAGTTTCTTGCCGTCGATCATCGGGGCCATCATGGTTTCCAGCGGGGTCTCGATCTCGACCTGATGTGTGGGCATGTCGCGCGTGACCTCATAGGCCATCAGCATGGCGAGTTCGTTGAGCAGGGTGCGAAAGCTGTTGGTGCTGGCGTCTTTCTGGCGCATCAGGGTCAGCTTGTGCTGAACCAGCGGGTGGTCGATGACGTGAACCATGGGGTCCTTGCTCGTTTCTGCGTTCATGCTCGTTCTTTCTCAAAAAGTACAATCGATGCGATAGCGTAACGAATTTTTGAAGGATTTCCAGTGGCAGGACACAGTAAATGGGCCAATATTCAGCACCGCAAGGGTCGCCAAGACGAAAAGCGGGGCAAAATTTGGACGCGTATCATCCGTGAAATCACGGTGGCAGCCCGTGCCGGTGGCGGCGATCTGGGCACCAATCCGCGCCTGCGTCTGGCGGTGGACCGGGCCAAGGCGGCCAATATGCCAGCCGATCGGGTCAAGTACAACATCGACAAGGCCACTGGCAACCAGGAAGGCGTGACTTACGAAGAAATCCGCTACGAAGGCTACGGCATCGGCGGCGCAGCCATTCTGGTCGACACCATGACCGACAACAAGGTGCGCACCGTGGCCGAAGTGCGCCACGCTTTTAGCAAGCACGGCGGCAACATGGGCACCGCGGGTTCGGTGGCGTTTCAGTTCAAGCATTGCGGCCAGCTGATTTTTGCGCCCGGCACGAATGAAGACAAGGTGATGGAAGTGGCGTTGGAAGCCGGCGCCGAAGATGTGATCACCGACGACGAGGGCGCGATCGAGGTGCTGACCAGCTACGCCGACTTTGAGGCGGTGAAAAACGCGCTGGAAGCGGCCGGTCTGAAACCCGAAGTGGCTGAAGTCACGATGCGAGCCGAAAACCCGATTGCGATGAGCGGCGAGGATGCGGCAAAAATGCAGCGACTGCTCGATGTGCTGGAAGACCTCGACGATGTTCAGGCGATTTACCATAACGCCGAAATGGACAGCGAATGAAGGTTCTGGTTATTGGCGGCGGTGGCCGTGAGCACGCGCTGGCCTGGAAACTGCGCCAGTCTCCCAAGGTGGAAGCGGTCTTTGTCGCGCCGGGTAACGGCGGTACCTC
>CAITXW010000398.1 GCA_903896425.1 uncultured beta proteobacterium
AATACCCCGCAAGACAAGCAAAAAGTCACCGCATCCGAGCCAATATGCTCGGAATTTCGATGAAATCGCGTTTTGTGATTCATTGAATAACTGTTTGACCATCAACACTCGCATTTGCGAGGGTTGTTCAGACCATCCTTAATCTGCCCACGCTAATCTGCGGGCATGAATTCTTTATTGACTCCCCCAACGCGCCTGCTCGTCAGCCGCATTGCGGCATCTCTGCTGGTCGTCCTGTCAGCCGCGACTGCAGTCCACGCCGAAGACAACGGCAAGAGAGGTTTCTTTGACTTCTTCAAGGGCGAAAGCAGCAAGATCGTGGCGCAAACACCGGCTCCACCCAAGTACCAGCAGGAATGCGCCTCCTGCCACATGGCCTACCCGCCCGGTCTGCTACCGGCAAACTCATGGCAGCACCTGATGGCCAATCTGGGCAAGCACTACGGCACCGATGCTTCACTCGCTGCAGAAGATGCCACCCAGATCGGTAGCTGGCTCGGCGCCAACGCCGGCACCTACAAGCGCGTCAGTGGCGCGCCGCCGGAGGACCGCATCAGTCAGTCGGACTGGTTCCTGCGCAAACACCGCGCCGGTGAGGTACCTGCCAAGGTCTGGACGCACGCCTCCGTACGCAGCGCAGCCAACTGTTCTGCCTGTCACTCGGGCGCCGAACTGGGAAATTTCGACGAACGCCAAGTCAGGATCCCTGGATAACTGGCCCGCCACACCCTTGACCGACGCCCTCGCGTCGGCAATTTTTATCACTCCAGCGAAATGCCCCAATGAAACCAAGCCTTAACAAAACAAGTATCCTGACCTGCCTTGCCCTGGCACTACCGTTGTGTGCGAGCGCCAATCCGATTCTGGAGAGCTACCGCGCCGCCGCCAAACAGGAAAATCCGGCGTTCAAGGATTTCTCGGCAGCAACCGGCCAGAAGTTCTACACAACCAAAGTTGGAACCCTGTCCTGCGCTTCATGCCACACCGACTCACCCATGGCCGCAGGCAAGCATGCCAGCACCAACAAAGAAATTCTGCCTTTGGCGCCAGCCGCCAACCCAAAGCGCTTTGCTGATGCCGCCAATGTCGAAAAGTGGTTCAAACGCAACTGCAATGACGTCCTCAAACGCGCCTGCACGGCGCAGGAAAAGGGCGATTTCATGAGCTACGTCCTGTCCGTCAAATAGCATGCGCTCAAGAAGGCATCGGCACGGCTATCCAGCCACCGAACCCATGCAGCGCACCCTGATCTGGGACGTCCCGACCCGATTGTTCCACTGGACGCTGGCGCTGAGTTTTGCCCTTGCCTGGCTCACCACCGGATCGGACCGCTGGCTCGCGGTCCATGTCTTCCTCGGCTACCTGATGATGGGGCTTATCGGCTTTCGCATCGTCTGGGGTCTGGCCGGCACACACTATGCCCGCTTTGCCTCGTTCTGGTATGGGCCGCGCGCGGCGCTGGCCTACCTGCGCTCGGTTCTGAACGGCACGGCAGCACGCCACATTGGTCATAACCCAACCGGCAGTGTCGCCATCTATTTGCTGATGTTACTGACCCTGGTGGTGAGTATCAGCGGCTTTTTCACGCTCGGCGGCGAAGAGCAGCAAGGCGCGCTCTCGGGTGTGATGAGCTTGGTGCAAAGCCGCAGCTTCAAGAAGCTGCACGAAATCAGCGCCAACCTGATGCTGCTGGTGGTGATCGGCCACTTGACAGGGGTCGTCGTGGAAAGCTTTCAGCATCGTGAGAACCTGGCGTGCTCCATGCTCAACGGCAACAAGATGGCCGAGCCCGGTGTGCCAAGCGCGACATCGCGCTGGGGCGTAGCCGCACTGTTGCTGGCGCTGATAGTTGTCTTTGGCTTCTGGTGGTTTTACTACGCCGTCGATACCAAGCTGGACCAGATACGCGGCGAACAGGAAAGTCCGCACGTCAAGTTCATCGGCACCCCGCTGGCCGACAACCCACAGTGGCGCGCTGAATGCGGCAGTTGCCACCTCGCCTACCATCCGAATCTACTGCCGAGCCACTCCTGGAAAGCGCTGATGGCCGGGCAAGCCCAGCATTTCGGCTCCGACCTGGCACTCGATGCAAGCACCAGCACGGCGCTTCTTGAATACGCCATTGCCAACTCGGCCGACAAGCAACTTACAGAGGCGTCTTACAAGATCGCGCGCTCACTCAAACCTGGCGAAACGTCGCTGCGCATCAGCGAAACGCCGTACTGGGTAAAAAAACACCACAAGATCACAACGGCGCAATGGCAGTCAGACCCGATCAAGAGCAAAGCCAACTGTGCGGCCTGCCACCTTGACGCCGACGAGGGAACGTTCCTCGATGCCGCAATGCATATTCCAGCGGCGCCAGCCAAGCCCAAGGCCAGCCAGTAGGACGAGCGGACTGCGGCCGGTTGCTGCGACAATCGGGGCATGAATACACCCGCCCAAACCGGCGCTTTTGCGCCCCTCCAGAACGATACGTTCCTGCGCGCCTGCCTGCGCCAAGCCACTGAACACACGCCCGTCTGGCTGATGCGCCAAGCCGGGCGCTTCCTGCCCGAGTACCGCGAAACCCGAGCCAGAGCCGGCAGTTTCATGGGCCTGGCTACCAACACCGATTACGCAACCGAAGTCACGCTGCAGCCGCTGGACCGCTTTCCGCTGGACGCCGCCATTTTGTTCAGCGACATTCTGACCGTGCCCGACGCCATGGGCCTGGGCCTCTCGTTTGCTCTAGGCGAAGGCCCGAAATTTGCGCACGCCGTGCGCGACGAAGCGGCAGTGGCCAAACTGGCCGTGCCCGACATGAACAAGCTGCGCTATGTCTTTGACGCAGTCACCTCGATCCGCAAAGCGCTCAACGGACGGGTGCCGCTGATCGGTTTTTCCGGCAGCCCGTGGACGCTGGCCTGCTACATGGTCGAAGGCGCTGGCTCAGACGACTACCGCCTGGTCAAGACCATGCTCTACAGCCGCCCGGACCTGATGCACAGAATTCTGCAAATCAACGCCGACGCGGTGGCGCTTTACCTGAACACCCAGATCGAAGCTGGCGCCCAGGCGGTGATGGTGTTTGACAGCTGGGGCGGCGTACTGGCCGACGGCGCATTCCAGGAATTCAGCCTGGCGTACACGGCACGGGTACTGGCGCAACTGAAAAAAGAACACTTGGGCGTTCGCATCCCCAGCATCGTCTTCACCAAGGGCGGCGGCCCCTGGCTCGAAGAGATGGGTGGCTTGGACTGCAACGTGCTGGGTCTGGACTGGACCGTCAACCTGGCCAAGGCGCGCGCCCTGGTCGGTCACAGCAAAGCACTGCAAGGCAATCTCGACCCCAACGTGCTGTTCGCACAACCGGCTCAAATCGAAGCTGAAGTGATCAAGGTCCTGAACAGTTTTGGCAAGCCGCACAGCGGCGCCGGCACCGGGCCGACGCAGATTTTCAACCTCGGGCACGGTATTAGTCAGCACACACCTCCCGACCATGTGGCAGCACTGGTGCAGGCTGTGCATGCGCACTCGCGCAAAATGCGCGCCTGAGCGGTTTGCGCCCTGGCTTCCTAGCACTCTTTTGACCTGGATCGAGTTAGTGATGCCTGACTTATGCACATTTTTTTTGTTGCGCTGCGCAAGATGTCAAGGTTTAGGGTCTACCCGCTACAAAACCAATAGCGATTCTAAGTTGTTGATTTATAACGGTTTACAAATTTGCTTTTTTTATGGGCAATCCAGCGAAAGCCTTGATTCTTAAGGCTCTTAAGCGAGCGGAGTCAGGATATCAACAAAGTTATCCACAGAATCCTTGGACGACAGGCAAATCGTTTAAGAATCAAGCACTTAAGGCAACTATCGCAAGTTCACATCAAGTACGCACCCCAACTCAGTTGCTGCCATGAGCCACTGCCTTGCGATCCTGGTCCAGACACCGGCGCACAGCCAGATCGCTGGCGCCTTGAGTTACCGAAGTGAGCTTGCCCTGCCCGCAGGCACGCTGGTACGCGTGCCACTGGGCAAACGGGAGATGCTTGGCCTGGTGTGGGATGCGCCAGACTCCGGCTCAGATCAAGCCCCAATTACCCCGGAAAAACTGCGCTCCTTGGTCGGTCCACTCGAAGGCCTGGCACCTGTGAGCCCAGCCTGGCGCCAACTCGTCACTTTCGCGGCCGGTTATTACCAGCGCTCAGTGGGTGAAGTGGCATTGGCGGCGCTGCCGCCACAGTTGCGAGAGCTCAGCACGGTGCAACTGGCACGGCGCCTGAAACGCCATGCCAAAGCCGGCGCGCCGAACGCTGCAAACGGCGTCAGCGACGAAGGTCTGACTGTACTGACGCCGGAGCAGGCGCTGGCCCTGGCGCGCTTCGAAGCCGAGAGCGGCCCCTTTTTGCTATTTGGCGCCACCGGCAGCGGCAAGACCGAAGTCTATTTGCGCAGCGTGCAAAACCTGCTGGAACGTGAGCCACAGGCCCAGGCCATGGTGATGGTGCCGGAAATCAACCTGACACCCCAGCTCGAAGCGCGTTTCCGCTCACGTTTCGAACCATTGTTTGGCGAACAAGCGGTGGTCTCGCTGCACAGCGGCAAGAGCCCAGCGCAGCGCCTGAAAAGCTGGCTGGCCGCGCACAGCGGCGCCGCGCGCATTGTGCTGGGCACCCGCATGGCGGTATTTGCCTCGCTGCCGCAGCTGCGTCTGATCATCGTCGACGAGGAACACGACCCGAGCTACAAAAGCGGCGAAGGCGCACGCTACTCGGCGCGCGACCTGGCGGTCTACCGGGGCCGGCTGGAGGGCGCCAAGGTGCTGCTC
>CAITXW010000399.1 GCA_903896425.1 uncultured beta proteobacterium
GCAAAACACGCAACTGGTTGCCAGTTGGAGCAGTCACCCTCAACCCCGAGCGCGACAGCGTCATCCGAGACTACTCGGCCGACAAGCCTATTCAGCAGTTGGCTGCATGAATGAGGCGACAACTACCTTGACGCGCGCCGGTTCCTCACTCAGGGGTGCTGCCGAGTACAAGCATGATCAATCACGGAAGAACTGAACCGTATATTCGTAGTAAGTCGGAATAGTGTTGAATCTCTTGCTTATGATTTTGTGATTCATGTAGCCGTTATTTTTCTGATATGTCTCCAGATCGCCCACCACAGCTTTGTCTGTCGTTTCTACAGTCGAGAAGCCACCCATAAATATTTTGAATTTAAAGGTATCTTTTTGGCCTTGGACGCTTTCAGGTGTAAGCCCATAGTTTGCTGTTGTGCACCCGGTTACCAATATTGCAGCAAGAGCAATGAATGTAGCGAGAGAAATGCGCTTGAAAGTTTTCATGGATGTTTCCTTTGGATGATGAGCCTAACGTTTGACACAGGGGCGGGCTTTAGACGTCCCGCTTAATGGATGGGTTATTCCGCACCGCGTTGTTGTCGGAAATGCCATTCTTATAGCAGCCGGTTGACTTGAAACCGAAAGATCGAAACCTTGAGCCTGACCTGAAGGATCGGTCTATCTCGCCCGGACCGGCACCGCCAGCGGAATGAAGACGACCCGCAGTACCCGAGGGTCGCTGATGAGCGCCGCATATTGCGCACCGATTTTCGCTGCATCGACACCAATTTCGCCATACAGTGGATTGACAAATAAGCGCGTTGCATTGGGTAGCGCGCTGATGAAGGCTTCATAATCTACCCCGTCCCTGAGCACCAAGCGCAAGGCAGACTGCCGGTAATCCAACTGACCACTGATTTCATCACGCAGCACCAATACGACCTGCTTGCCAAGATCGTTGACGACATCTTTGGTTCCCAGCACCGACCATTCACGCCCCGCCATCTGCACGCGCTGCACCTGCTCCAGTTCTCGCGTCAACGTCGCTCTGGCGTTGCCAGTTGAGGGCGTACTGGCGCTTTTTGCCGCTGGAACCTGTACCTTGATCGGTACCGACGGCGCCGTGGCCGCGTCGGAGGAAACACTTGCCGATTCCCCATTGGGTGCCGGAATTTGCGCTGCACTGACTCGTGGCACGCCCTGGCCCTCGCCTTGGGTGACTGCAACCGGCGTTGAAGCCGGCAGCAGACACCAGATCAGGGCCGCCCCCAGCGCGGCACCTGCAAGGAGCTTCAATTTTTGCATCGCTCAGCGCTCACATGCTGTAAGAGGTCAGGGTCGGCGTGAAGTCCAGGGTCTTGCCGGCAGCGCCGGAGGAGCCAGAAAAATCGATCACAGCGACGGTGTAGGTACCCTTGACCGCCTCACCATAAAAGGCGTTGGTATGGAACCTCAGCGCGAGTTGGCCTGCTGCCTTGATTGGATTAGTCTTTCCGCCCACGTACCAGGAGCTGAAGGCCGGCAATACGATCGACTTGGTGCCAGTCGCGGTGTTGATGATCTCGAATTGCAAGAAGCCCGGATTGATATCCTTACCCGTATTGTTGGTGATCTGCAAATCCAACCGCAACGCTCCGGTGATGGCGGTTTGATCCGTAAACTGAACTGTCGAAGAATTGAAGCCAACAGCATTGGACGTCAGTACCTGGGATGTGGACTTGGGGCCGGTTATGGTCAGCGGCACAGCACGCCGGCCCGCTGGCGCCGTGTAGTTTGCCGCAAGTTTGACAGCGGCATTGGCGTCCACCAAGCCGAAACCATAACGATTCTGGAAATTGAAGCCCGCCGCATTTTTGATCCAGGATTCTTCGACGTTCCAAGGACCAGTGGCGCCAATGGGGTTGAAGGTGACCGCATTGGTTCCCGAGGCGATAGTCTCATCGACCTTACGCGCAGTCTTGGCAAGGATGTAGCCAACATCTTGCCAGGTCAGCTTGGGATTGGCCTCCAGCATCAGCGCGGCCACACCCGAGACGCTGGGGGTGGCGGCGGAGGTTCCGTTCATGGTGCCGGTATAGCTGCATGACAGGTCCTTGGACCCCGCGGCGCCAAATAGGTCGGCAACCATCTTGATGAGTTCATCGAGAGACAGCTTCGCCTCCAAGACTGCCTTTATGGCGATGTTGTTGGCACCGCTGGTACAGCCGCTGTTGTCGGTCGTGATGATGGCAGCCTCGTCTTCTCCATATTCACCTCCAAAGCCGGTGATCCAGTTGGCGGCACCGGCACTTGAATAGGAGGTTGCCTTACCCTTATTGTGGATGGCCGCGACCACGTAGAAGTACGGCCTTCCATCAGCTTCGTGGTTGGAATTGCCACACGACATACCCGCTAGATTCGACAAATCTCCACCCAAAAGACTGCCGTCTTTTGTCAGTTCAGCTGAGCAGTTCACGGCGATTGCACTGTTGTCGGGCAGATATCCCGTACTAATCCATTCAAAATCGTTGCCAGCCGCCTGGAAATAAATCGCACCCAGTCCACCGCGCAGCTTTGTGGTGCCGTCCTTGGCAGCTAGTTCCATTGCGGCAAAGACGTTACTTACTACCGGTATAGGAGCCGCGTAAGAAGCTCCAGCGCTGTAATTGAAAATACCTGTGTCATCGGCCCGCGTGCCAAAAGCAATTCTCACGCTGTGTTGGGCATCAGCCAGCGTCTTGGCGCCAAAAGCCAGGTAAGTCGTTTCGTCGTCGGTGGTCGCGGAGTCAGGATACACGACTTTATTACCATTCACTCGCGGTAGCTCAACGATTGGAAAGGCCACCAGCGAGGCAAAAGGTGCTATCCCTCTGGAGCCCATACCATTCCAGCCACGTGCGCCCGCGATGCCGGCGACTCCAGTGCCATGGTCCAATTTGAGCTGGTTCGCCACCGGGCTCGGGTTGCTGGTGTTGTCGAGAAAATTGAAGGACTTAACCGGAAGAACGTTGTCCTTGAGGTCCTCGTGCCCTATCTCCATGCCGGTGTCAACTATGGCAATGGTCACGCCCTTGCCGGTACAACCCTTGCCGGCCTGGTGCACATTCTCGACATTGGCATCAATGCCGGCCACGCCATAATTGTTACGCGCCGACACCACCTGCGTCGGGCCGGTGTTCTTGAGATGCCATGAATTGACATAGAACGGGTCGTCAGCGCCCACCGTGTTGTTGATGTTGCCGTCCATGCAGGTGCCAGTTGCTACAACTGGCACCGGAGCACTGCCAGACGAGCCACCGCCGCAGGCGCTCAGCACGACCAACGCAATGCCCGAAAGACAAAGGCTTGCAACTGGTTTGCTTGATGCGAAGAAACTCTGCTTCATAATGATCTCCAAAAACAAAATGGACCTAACAGCGCGGGGCACAAGTCGGGCACCCGCATTAATTGAGGTCAGCCTTGTAATCCTTAATGGAATGAAAAGGACAACCGTGTCGCCTTAACCGAGCGCATAACTACACGTTGGATCAAAGGGTCACCCTGTCGATTCTGGACATGCTGGTGCAACAAGCCTTTGCTGGACGGCGAAATCCTTTTGCTTGACTGATATATTTTTGCAGTAGTGTCCCAACGTTTTTCAGAGGAGAACGAGCTGTTGAGACTCGAAATCAGAATCTGAATTGGCTGGGGGTGGTGTAAGTAGTTGATTTATTGGGGATGTTTCAAACATGGTCAGGCTCAGGATTTGTAGGATTTCA
>CAITXW010000400.1 GCA_903896425.1 uncultured beta proteobacterium
AAGTTAGAAGCTTGCAATCAAGCCAAGCCGAAAGTTACGTCCAGGCATTGGATAGCCAGCGTTATATTGGTAAGCGGCATCAAACAGGTTGTTCACTGCCGCGTAGATTTCACCCTTTTTGCCCAGGCTGGCCATCGGGTACGAATGGCAGCTGCTTGATTGTGAAGCTGTCGATTGCGTCTATTCGACGTTGATAACATATTCTCATTACATCCTGCGACTGACGAAGAACCCGCTCTGGGAAATATGAACGCCAAACTGGAAAGCGGCATGGAGCTATTGCATGCGAAAGCTGCTGAATGGGGTGGCACGTGCCTTTCATCGAAATTTTTGGGCGTCGATTACCTGTATCGCTTTCGTTGTGCAAAGGGCCACGAATGGGGCGCCGCATTCTATAGCGTTGTTAGACGAGGTCAGTGGTGCGCTCGTTGCTCTGGCAGAAAAGTCGATCCTGAGGAACAGCTTGCTAGAGCCAGAAATCTAGCTTCACAAAAGGGTGGCGAGTGCCTCACCGCCAAATATGTAGATTCCCAATCGCAAATGACTTGGCGCTGTGTGATTGGTCACGAGTGGCAGGGTACTTACAGCAACATCGTCAATCACGGAAAGTGGTGTCCGTGGTGTGCGGGTAATAAAGTTGACGCGGCTACCCAACTCGCGAGAGCGCAGCACATCGCGCAAAGTCATGGAGGTGAGCTACTCACATCGTCCTATACAGGCAACAAGCTGTCCATGCGTTGGCGATGCTCGGAGGGACACACATGGAGTGCATCTTTTGGAACGGTAGTTGGGCGTGGTGCTTGGTGCGGTCGGTGTGGGGGCAGTCAGCGTGAGTCCCATGAGCAGCTAGCAAGGGCTCACGACATTGCCGCAAGCAAGAATGGACGATGCCTTGATACTGAATATCTAAGCAGCTCAGAAAAAATGTTGTGGCAGTGCGAGCGCGGCCACAAATGGCGCGCCCCCTTCTCTTCTGTCGTGCAAGCTGGAAGTTGGTGCCCTACGTGCTCATCTGGCCTAAAGGAAAGATTGGTTCGCCATACGCTGGAAATTCTATTCGGGGTGCCGTTCAAGAAACATCGCCCAGATTGGCTACGAAATACTGCCACAGGTCACCACCTTGATATCGTCGGTGATCCAGTTCAGTTGCGCTTCCAGAAAGCGCTGGCGACCCTTGTCGTAGAGGCTGTTGGCCATGGGGAACTCCTAATTCAAAGTGAAGAAAGCGGTTTTTTTAGCCAAGCGTGGCGCTGGCCATCTGGGCGTAACCGCCCGCGTAAAGCTGGGTCTGCGCCAGGCGAATGTCGCCCGTGCCGCCCAGACCACTGCAATCGAGATCCATCGCTGTGATCTCGGCCCCATTGACGATGCGCGCCCAACTCGCCACACCGGTGCGCGCTATCAGAGCGTTCTCCTGGGGCGTGAGCACCAAGTGGCCATCGATCACGCTGCCGCAGGGTTTTGTTAATCTGACCTCGACCAGCATCGCGCTCGCCGGTGTGTCTGCTGGAGTGGCGGGCCGGATGCCACCGTAGATGCGCACGCGCGCCGGGCTTGCGCCCTCATCGAGAAAGGCGCGCGTCCCCTCCAACCGAGCAGCGTGGTGCTCGGTGCTGATGGTCATCGTCATGGCGCTTTAGACCATCACTGCCGGGCTAAGGTCGTCCGCGATCACGGCGCGGTAATGGCGCTCATGGTCAAAGCTGAGCACCGTATAGCGCTGGCTGGTGTCAATCCACTCAAACCGGTAACTGCCGTCGCTCTTGCTCCAGGTCTCCCGCACCAGCAGATTGGTTTGGGCGCTGATCAACTGCACCCTGCGAACCAGCGGTTGATTCAGGGGTGTGGCTTTTTCTTTTACGGTGCCGGCGATGACGCCATGGCCACCGAAATGCATGTCACGCCAGCTGTGCGAGGCGGGCCTGAACTGGGCGCTGTAGCCGCCAGCGCGACTCCAAAGTTCCGAATTGGGACTCATCAAACGATTCAGTGGGTTGAGGCGAGCCCCCGGTGCAGTGCCGAGCAGCAGCGTGCGTTCATGCGGCGCACTCGCAAACTCCTCGGACTCAGCCAGGTCGCCGATGATCCAGTTCTGCACCTCATCGACATTGACCTTGCCCCACTGGATGTACATCGTGGCACCGCGTGAGACGCTGCTGAGCCGGTATGGCTTCCTGTTTGCGGTAAGCATCACGCGACTGCGCCTCGAGCTGGAGCACTTGAGAATAGGCTTGCTCGGACTGCTTCTTGGCATCCTCCGCACGCTTGGCATCCGTTGTTTGGCTGGTGGCCACCTGAGCGGCCAGGTCCATCGCCTTTTGCGCAAGCAGCCGGGCCTGTTCAAACTCACCCTGGGCCAACAGTTCGCGCGCCTTGGTTTGCAAGTCAACGACCTGGCGCTTGCGATCCTCTGTCGCCTCAAACTCCGTCATGCCCTGGCGGCGGATCTCCCGGATCTTGTCTTCGGTGCTGAGAGTGAGTTGGCGCTTGGCTTCCTCGATGCGCTGGATCTCGACCAGATGACGGTTCGCCTCGGCGTTCAAGGTGTCAATGTGCGCGCGGTATTCGGTTGCCGCTTGCAGCATGGACTGGCGTTTGGTGGCCAGGATCTCGGTTTCTACACGTTTGATATTGGCGCTGCGCTCGGCCTCGGTCACATCCTTTTGCTCGCCACCGAGCATGCGCACGGCTTGCTGCAGTTTGCCGTACAAGGTGGCGGTCTCCTGGATAGGGACACCAATGCGCTGGGCGATCTCGAACAGAGCCTTCTGAGCTACTGCGTATTCCTGCTGGCCGATGGTGGCGAGTTTCAGGCGCGCCGCCATCATGTTCCAGGCGTCTGCTATTTGAACAATCTCTTGGAGCTTGCCTGCAGCCCAGTTGATCGACAGGAAAGCCAGCAGTTGCGACTTGGCTGAACTCACCTGGTCACCAAAGGCAGACATCCCCGCTTTGACCTCGGCCATGCCAGCCGCAGCCTTCTCGCCTGCGGTCTTGGCGTTGGTGGCCAACTCACCCAGGCTCTGCTGGGCCGATGTCAGGGCGCGTTTGAGCCCGTCATCGGATCCTTCCAGAGCGACGAGAACGGCGATGCGGTTGTTGGCCATGGGTGAATGCGGTTAAAAGAAAAGTGTGTTGCTCAAATATTCGTTAAACTGTGCGCATCTCTTAATGCGCATTGGAGCTCTCTATGCCTGCCATTCAAACCACAGCCCCCAAACGCAGCGCGCGCTCTCGCCAGCCCTTAAAACGGGCCACCAACGTGACGCTGAGCGCCGATGTACTCGACGCCGCCAAGGCGCTTGAACTCAATATCTCGCAGGTGTGCGACAACCATTTGCGTCAAATGGTCACCCAGGAACAGGAGCGCCGCTGGCGCAGCGATCACGCAGATTTCATCGTGGCCTACAACGCCACGATCGAGGCCGAGGGCCTGCCGCTGGATCAGTGGAGAACTTTCTGATGGCACGCTTTGATGTTTATGCCAACCCGGGCGCTCATGCCAGCACCACGCCGTATTTGCTGGATGTGCAAAGCAATTTGCTCGACGGACTGGACAGCCGCATGGTGATTCCGCTGCGCAGCCTGGAACACTTTGCCAAGGTCAAGATCCCGACTCGGCTGACACCGGTGCTGCGCATCCAGGGCAAGGACTACCTGCTGGAAACACCCAAGATGGGCGCCGTGCCACTGCGTGTTTTAAAGGACTGCGTCGGCTCTATGAACGAAGACCAGGCACGCATTACTGCGGCCTTGGACTTCTTGTTTCAAGGGTATTGAAGGCGGGCACAAACAGAAGACTTAAAGTCAAAAACCGGTTATATTCTGACTATTAAGGTCAGAATATTGGGAATCTATGCAAACCTGGCAAATGCAAACGGCAAAGGCGCGGTTTTCTGACGTGGTCAGATGCGCCAAACAAGACGGTCCTCAAGACATCACGGTGCACGGCAGGTCGGTGGCTGTGGTGCTGTCGCGCGAGTTGTTTGACCGCATCAGCGGCAACACCGAGTCCTTGCTTGAATTCATGCAACAGTCGCCCTTGTACGGGCGTGATGACATTGAATTCGAACGCGATCAGAGCTTAGCGCGCGAGATCGAGTTATGAGTTATCTGATTGACACCAATGTGCTCTCCGAATTACGCCGCAAACAGCCCGATGCCAATGTGGTCGCATGGTTCAAGCAGCGCCCGCGTCAATCGCTTTACTTGAGTGTGCTAACCCTGGGCGAAATCCGCAAAGGCATCGAGCGACTGGACGATGTGCCAGGCTCATTGCGCCGGCAAACTCTCGTTGACTGGCTCGAACAGGACCTGCCTACCTTTTTTCTTGGTCGTTTGTTGCCGGTCGACACCCATGTTGCTGATCGCTGGGGCCGTTTGCTGGCCAGTGCTGCTCGTCCACTGCCCGCCATTGATGGTCTGCTGGCAGCCACCGCCCTGCATCACGATATGACGCTGGTAAGCCGCAACGTGAAGGACTTCATCGGTTTGAATCTGGACATCATCAATCCCTGGGATGTTCAAGAAGGCTGATCACAATTCCTGCAAATCGGAGCATTTCATGCGCTCAACCCAACGCCTGGGCGTCACGCCGCCCACCTTGACAGCACACGACCGCGCTATGGAACACTGGCTGCTTCAAGAAGTAGGGCCAGCATACGACGCTCTGAAGGCTGACCCTGCGCGAGCCCTCTCGATTGATCAGGTGCGCTCTCGCCTTGCGGCACTGCACAAGAAGGCTGGCGCAAACAGGTGATCAGTTCAGCGTCTGGATTTGTTTTTCTATTGCAACAGCCAGACGCGGCACACGTCCTGCAACCAGCCGCTCAATATCGAGTCGCTTCTTTAACTGCACCCGCGGCACCAACACCGCAATCGGAATGTCAGCACCACGCTTGATGCGTTTGACACCCTCGGCCTTGCGATAGCGACGCTTGAATCCGGCCAGGGGGCGGTCGTGCTCCTTGATGTTCTCGGCCATCAGCACGATGTTGCCTTTGGCGTTCTTGATGAAGTAGGCATTGCCACCCCGCATGAGTTCAGCGATCTGGGCCTTGAAACGTTTTCTGCCGACGCGCCCGTGCAGGGGAATCAGCATCTTTGCCGAGATGGAACCACCCTTCTCATGAATGCCGGACCACGGTATGCGCGAGCCCACATAGAGCGCAGGCAAGCGGTTCGGATCCTGGTCCAGCACCTTGGCGTTGAAGCCTTTGAGGAAGGAGTTCTTGACGACAGCCATTTGACTGGCGACCTGGGCGCGCACTTCCTGCTTGATCTCGATGGCCTCAAGCTGCATGGCGCGTGCGACAGCCTTTTTCACTTTATCCTGGAACTCACCACCCCAGCGACGCAGGTTGGCTTGGGCGGCGGCGCTGTCGATATGGAGGGAGATTTTCATGAGGGGTGCGTGCGGTCGGTTAGACGGTCCAGGGTTTCGTCCAGGCGTCTCCCGTCACCCCGACTGCCAATGGCGATCAGGGACAGGAGACGCGCGTCGTTGGCGGCGTCTTGCCGGTTTGTGGCTTCCATAAAGCCGCGCAGCTGCGCCAGGGTGTAGTCCAGGATGTCGCTCAGCCGGTGGCCATGCGCTATCAGGCGCTGGATGGCGTCGAACCAGACGCCGGTGCTGTCCCTGGTGCCAGACCCTTGGCCCGCGTGAACAGGCCGTCGAGTTTGGGTAGCACCGTCCGGGTAAAAAAATCGGCATTGACCTCAATCACCTTGGCCGCCAGCAGAATTGCCTCGTCGGCTGCCAGATCGTCCACCCACTGGCGCGGTTTGGCCACCGCGATGGCGATCGCTGCGAGCAAAGACGTCAGGCCCGAGGCGGCATCAACCGCAAAAGCGCGACGCACCAAGGAGCCGTGCACCGGGATCACCGCAATGCCCGTGGCTGCCGTGGGTGGAGTAACCGGGGAGGCGCGCGATGGTGGCAGGGCCAGTTCTGCCGCAGTGGGCCAGCCCACACGCGAGCCGAGCACGGCCAGAATGATGTCGAGCTTGCTGCGGGCAAGCAGCAGCGGCGTCCCGTACAGACGAGACGCCAGATGGGGCAGATTCATACTCAGTTTCCTTGAGGGGGTGGTTCCGGTGTCGCTGCTGCTTCCGGTGTCGGCACAGTCGCTGTTGCAACAGACAGGGATTTGGTCAATTCGTGCCTCGGATCCGAATCGAATACAAGACCCAAGCCATCGGCACGGGCGTTGTCAGCGGCAATCTCCCGGTCCACGTCTTCTGCGTCGTAGCCGTTTGCAGAGATGGCCTCAGACCGGCTCATGAGCCCAGATCGAATGGCGGCCTTCATGGCGTCCGCTTCTTTCAGCGGATCCACCCATTGCCAACCCTGCGGTATCCACTTGACGCACTGGTAGTTGCGCCGCTTGGCGGCCAAGCTATAGCCGGGCATCTTGAGCGAGCCTTCCAGCACAGCCTGGTCCATCCAGGCTTGCCAGATCGGTCGGCACAACTGGTGCACGATGACGCCGTGCTGCAGGGCTTCGACCCTGCGACGAAACTCCAGCAGGCCAGCACGGATCGAGGAGTAGTTGACCAAGGACAGATCACCAGTGAGTTGCTCATAGGTCACACCCATGGCGGCGGCCACTGCACGAAACTGCATGCGCAGGAATTCCGAATACGACCCACCCACGTCGGCGGGTTGGGAGAACTTGATGTCTTCACCCGGCTCAAGAATTTGCATGGTGCCGGGCTCCAATCCGGCCAGTGCCACCCCATTCGAATCCGATACCCCTTCACCCATCAGGTTGTCCTCGGGTGAGAGGCGGGTTACAAAGCCAGCAAACATGGCAGCGGTCTTCTTGCGCACCAACTCTGCATCGTCGTACTGGTCGAGCTCATTGAGCTTCACCAGGGCCCGGGCCAGCCAGGGCTCACCACGGATCTGTCCTGGTCGCAGGGGCCGAAACAGGTGGATGATCTCTGCCGCATCGACACGTACGGTACTCAAACCGCCGTCCCCCGACATCGGCGCCAGCAGCCCATCCTGCGGGTGGGATCGGTACAGGTGGTAGGCGACCCGACGCCCCAGACGGTCAAACTCGATACCGGCACGAATTAGATTGCCGTTGTCTGACTGGAGGTTCATTTGCACCGGCAGGTGCTCGGGCTCCAGGACCTGGATCTGCAAGGCAACGCTCAAACCGTCTTCGGGCCGGCGATAACGCAGCCGAATCAAGGCTTCACCGCCTTCGAGCATCGCCCGACAGGCCATGGCCTGCAAGCCATAGAAGTCCGTCAGCCCGGCTGCATCGGCTTCAACCGTCCAGTTGCGCCACAGGGCCTGCACGGCTTCGCGCTGCAAGGCATCGGTGAGCATGGACTGGGGCTTGATGCCGGTGCCAATGGCATTGGCCACATAGGATTCCAAAGCGGAGTTGGCCCAGGCATTACGGCGCACCAGGTCCCGGCTCTTGGCGCGCAGTTCATTCTGGTTAAACAGCATGGCGGCAACAGCACCGGGATTGCCGACCGACCAGGACAGCGCACGCCTGCCACCACCGACACCGTCATAGGTGGGCGTGGTCTTCCCCGCGGTGGCCAGAAGTTTCTTCCCGATGGTGTGCAGCCAGCTCATTAACTGCCCTTGGAGGTGTTCAGGCGGATCTGGCGCACAGGGACCGGCCACAGCCCGGTAGCTGTGGCTTGCTCGAGCAGACCCCGGCGCACATCGCGCATGGCCAGGCGCAGTTCTTCTACCGAGCGGTACTCCACTGTTTTATCGCCAAAGGTGACCCGGCGCTCTCCTTTGGCCAGGGCGGATTCCAGCGCGCTGAGTTGATCTTGGGTGTAGGCCATGGTGTTTAAAAGACTGCTTTGTTCAGGCGACCTTGGTGGCAACCAGATTGCTGCCGGCCTTGACAACCGCGTTGGAGGCGGCAATCTCAGAGGCAAAGCGGATCTGCAGATTTCCAGCGGTAGCAGCTGTGATGACCAGCAGTGATGCGCTGGCCAGCGTGTTGGCGTTGGCGCTGTCAATGGAGGTGGAGGCAGCACCGGTATCAATCGCACGCTGGTTGGCCAGGGTGCTGGCGGTGAGCGAGCTTGGGGTGTTCCACTGCGCCACCACGGTGGCTCCCGTTGGAGTCGTCTGCGTCAACCGAATGCCGGTGGTCGTGGCGGCCGTCTGGAACATCACCCTGGCCTCTATGGCATAGGTGCTGCTGGCAGCCAGTGCTATGGACAAGCCCGTGACGTCGGCCAGCGGATGTGACCAACAGCACGGTCACGCTGGCTGCCAACTCGTTGATGGCGATGACCAGGTTGGCTTTGGCGGCGGTATCGAGTTGGCCCAGAGTGCCAATGCGCGCGTCCACACCGGAGAACTTGTCTGCGATGCGCTCAACCAGGCTGTAGATTTGCGCTTGCAGCGTCATGGGACCTCGGGGATAGTTCCTGCATATTCATAGGAAGCGGGTCAGGACAACCAGCGGCTGCGCACGACCCGTCTTGCGGGCCTGCGCCCATCAGATACAACAAGGCCACCGCTTGGGGTGGCCAGAATCTCGGTCTGTCGGAATGTCGCGGGTGGCGCTGGCAATCCGAGTTGCTTTTTAAGCTCGAGCCAATGGCGCTCCTCAAACCGGTCCAGACCGGCGGCGGCTGCAGCGGCGCGGCAATAAACGTAAATATCTAAACTCTCGTTGCGCTCTCGCATCTTCTGCCACTCGCGGTGTGCAAAGCCGTTTCGGTCGCGCCGGGTTATCAACTGTTCGGCGCAAAGTTGCTGGATGAACTCAGCATCGACCTTGGGCAGATGCACATAGCCTGCCGGATACACCACCGTGGTTCCGTCTTCCAGGACGTCTGCCGTTTTGCGCAGGTTGTTGTAAAACTCCAGCTTGGCAATGCCGACGGTCACCGAATACAGCTTGATGCCCCGGCGCAGCCGTTTGCCACGCTGTGTGACATCAACTGCTGTGGGCGTTCCTATCAGGGCGGCGCCGCGCGCCACACCTTTGACCGCCATGACCCGGGGGTCATGGACAGAGCGCACAAATGCATAGGCCTCTTGCGTTGCAAAGCCGGTATCGAGTGCAAAGCGCATCAGTGACATGGCGGCACCGGACTCGTGTGTCCAGGTCTCGGTCAACATCGCAGCAAGGAGCGTCCAGACTTCATCACGCGCGGTGTCACCCATCAGCACCCGGTGCTCGATCAGCCAGGATTCCTTGCCCACACCAAATGCCCAGACCGATGCTTCGATCCGGTCCTTTTGCACATCGGCGGCACCGACAAGCAGCAGACCGCCAGATGGGACGGTAGACCTTGAGCACGCCCTCGATAAAACTGGCCATGACCAATGCCTTGCATTTAATTACTCCGTCTGTATTGGGAGTAATCAATTCTTTTCATGCGCCGTGAGATGCTCTACGTGCTTATTTGAGATGTAAGTGAGATGACTGCCAGGACCGCATTCCTGTTGGGCCTCCAGCGCGAGCCCATGAAAAGGGCCGCTCAAGACGCGAGCCGTTCGCCCAACCTGTTGAAATCCTGAGCCTCGGCGGGGAAAATCCTCTCTGAGACTCAATGTTTTTGCAGAGGGCGAAATTTCCGGAAAAATCTTCCGGAAATTCCGGTGAGCTTTACAGTAGCCGTTTATCGACCAGGAGGTTGCGGCAAGAGGCGAATGGGGTTTGACATAAGCATGCAATATACCCATAATCATGGGTATATTTGGAGTCCAACATGACCACGGCAAAAATCAACTTTGAGATGGACAGGGATGTGCTGGCAACCGCACAAGCCTTCGCGGCCAAGCATCGAGTTTCGCTTAACAAGCTGGTTTCCACTTATTTTGCCTCGCTGGGCCAAGAAGACAACGCCGCCATGCCTGTCGACGGGCGTCTGCGGGTCTTGCTAGAAGTTTCCCAGGGAAAAGTTTCAATCACAGACGCGGCTCGCGAGCTTGGCCTTGGCGATGCGGGGCACGTGCTCGCGTTGATGCGGCAGGCCAAAATCCCCATCACGTTGAAGCCCCTTCCGGCCAATTTTGTGAAAAATCAAGCTGACTCGGCGCTGGAGGCGATGCGATCCTGCATGCTTCCCGTTGTCCCCAAGGAGCCTGCCCGCCGCACCAAGTCCGCGCGAGCAGTTGTATGAGCGTTGTCGTCCTTGCCGACGCCAGCCCTTTGTTCTCATTGGCAGCCGGCGACTTGCTTGATATCTTGCTTCGATTCCCCTTGCTGGTGACAGACGTTGTCAAGGAAGAAACTTTTGACAAAGGGCTGTTGCCCGGATGCACCGAAGAAGCCCGCAGGTTGTTGGACTTTTACAATCGGCACGCTGCTCACATTCAAGTGGCTCAGACTCAGGTCGGCCATGAGATTCGCACTTCACGAAAAACAATCCCCAACTACTGTCAGCCCAGAAACTTGGGGGAGCTGTCCATTCAAAGTCATTTGATTCAGCTATATGCCCAGCAAAGCTCATTGGACCCATTGGTGCTTTTTGAGGACAGTTGGTTTTATGAGCACCAAGCCGCCCTTCCACATTTCGGCACACTAATTAGCACGGAAGCATTTTTGCTCAACGCTGAGCGATTGAAAATCATAAGATCTGCGAAGGAGGCAAGAGACGCCATCAACACCGCCCGGCCCAACGCGTCGGCAATCTTTTTCATGAGGAGCCTCAGTCAGTCGAGGTGATCGTGACAGTTCGATTCAAGGTCATTGCGCTGAAATCGATCCGGATCAAAATTTCAAACAATTAGGCGAGCGGCTTATTCAAGGCGGCCTTTTTGACAAGTGATTGATCTAGCCGAGACGGGTCTACACCAGCAGCTGATAGCTGCCTCTTTGCACCCCGGGCGGGAAGCCCACGTACTTCCCCTCCACAGAGTTCCAAAATTCATTTCCGAGCAATTGGCGGGGACTGGCGCATGCTGAGCCAGCCGCTGTCATCAACTGCTTGGTTGGCACGCCAGGCGATCCGCCCCGGTAGGCATCGACTAAGGCCTGGAAGAACCCGATGGCTTTCACGCCGACCAATGGCAACGGCGGCTTGCCGGGGATATAGAGCGCTGCGCTGTAGTTGTCCTTCTTGACCAGATCCACGACCATTCCGCCGCGCGCCATCTGCTTGCCATGGCTGTATGCGCTGGCGATTCGTTCGATGTCGAGCAATGCTGCATTGCTTGCGTCCGTCAAAAGATCAGCCACGGCGACGACGACGTTTGGACCAAGGCACATCATTGGTGAGTTCTTGATGGCACGCTCGACTAACTCCACCGGCTTCATCGTTGGATGCAGGTCGTTGACATGGGGCTTTTTGTAGTTCCAGATATCCGACTGGTCACGATCGCCACACCAGAAGTGTTTTGCGCCTTCCTTCCATCCGTACAGGATGGGTACAGTGGAGTCACCGCACAGCAAACGGTGCTGCCCCAGAACCCAAACGTCACCGGTTTTTGATACTGGGTCAGTTGGCACATCGGGTACTGCATCGTCTTCGGTCAGACCCGTGGTGTCGCCGTCGCCATTGAGCAAACGCTCGAGTTCTTCGTCACCAAAGCCCATCAGATCCAGATTGAAGTCAGCCTCATCGAGTTCGGCAATCTCAAGCTTGAGCAACTCTTCGTCCCAGCCAGCGTTGGCAGCGATGCGGTTGTCGGCCAGGATGTAGGCTTTCTTTTGAATTGCGGTGAGGTGGCCCAACTCGATCACGGGCACTTGTGTCAGTGCAAGTTTGCGCGCCGCAGCCAGGCGTCCGTGCCCTGCGATCACACCTTTGTCGCCGTCGGTGAGGATCGGATTGGTAAAGCCAAACTCGGAGATCGAGGCGGCAATCTGTGCCACCTGGTCTTCGCTGTGGGTGCGGGCGTTTCGCGCATACGGGATGAGCGAATCCACCGCGACCATTCGGATCTCGGGTGTCATAGGAAAGCTTTCGGGTTGGTGCGCGGCGTGCAGGTCAACCAGCGAGGGTTGCTTGCAAGCGCGATAGATGCGGGGAAGTGAAGACCCAAACAAAACGCCCACAAGGCGGTAACCGTGTGGGCGTAATTTGAGTGATTAGCACCCCGATGGCCACTCAAAGTGCCCCACTTATGGCCAGTCAAACTGCTCCACCCCGACCACCGTAAATTGATTTGCTGACCTGGGCGCACCAGTAGCTCGGAGGTCACCGGGCAGGACGTTACTTTCACCCCCTCACCTTTG
>CAITXW010000401.1 GCA_903896425.1 uncultured beta proteobacterium
ATGCCCGAAGCCAAACTCGCGCGCGAAGCAGAAATCTGCTACGCCAGCGTGGCCATGGTGACTGATTTTGATTGCTGGCATCCGGACCATGATCACGTGACCGTGGACGCGATCATCAAGGTCTTGCTGGCCAATGCCGACAAGGCGCGCAGTCTGGTCAAGACCGTGGCGCCGGCTTTGTTGGCCGACACTTGCGCGCCGACGTGCCCCTGCCGCAGTGCGCTGCAGCACGCCCTGATCACAGCGCCCGAGGCACGCGACCCGAAACTGGTGCAACGGCTTGATGCGGTTGCCGGTCGCCTGCTGGGGCGCTGATGGTGGCTACTGATTCGAGCCCGGCTGATCGGGTTCAAGACCTGCGGCGGGCGATGGCGGCCGGCGCGTGCAGCCTGAGCGCGCAGGGCCTTAATCGCGGCAGTTCCGGCAATATTGGCGTGCGGCTTGCGAGCTCTTTTCTGGTGACGCCATCGGGCGTGCCGGCCGAGGAACTGTCGGCCGACGCCATGGTCGAGATGGATTTCTCGGGTGCCGTGATCGGTGCCGGCCGACCCTCAAGCGAATGGCGCTTTCACCGTGACATCCTGCTGGCCCGCCCCGAAATCGGCGCCGTCGTGCACACGCACTCACGCTACGCGACGACCCTGGCCTGCCTGCAGCGCGACATTCCGGCCTTTCACTACATGATTGCAGTCGCGGGTGGCGACACGATTCGCTGCGCGCCCTACGCGCTGTTTGGCACGCAGGAACTTTCTGATTTGGCGTTGCTCGCATTGCAGGCGCGCAAGGCCTGCCTGCTTGGCAACCACGGCATGATTGCCCTGGGCGCCGACTTGCCGGCGGCGCTGGCGCTGGCGGTTGAGGTGGAAGCGCTTTGCGCGCAGTACTGGAGCGCGCTGCAGATCGGCGAGCCTCATCTGCTCAGCAGCAGCCAGATGCGCGAGGTGCTGGAAAAGTTCAAAGGCTATGGCCGCCAGGCCGGTGCCGATACCAAGGGCAGGGCATGACGCAGGCAGTTCAGACTTTGAGATGGGTTGACGGTGCTTTGGAGATGATCGACCAGCGCATCTTGCCGGCACGCTTTGAGTACATAGCCTACGCTTCAGCGATGGAGGTGGCTGAGGGCATCCGATCCATGGTGGTGCGCGGTGCGCCCGCCATCGGCTGCGCGGCTGCCTATGGTGTTGCGCTGGAAGCCTTGCTGCTGCGCCCGGCAGCACCAGCGGCTTTTGTGGCCGGCATGGAGCGTGCCTTCGAGGTGCTTGCGGCAAGTCGCCCGACGGCGGTGAACCTGTTCTGGGCGTTGCAGCGCATGCGCGCTGTCTGGCACGCCAACCCGCAGCGCACGCAGGGCGAGATCGCCGCCACGCTGCTGGCGCAGGCGCACGAAATTTCAGCCGAAGATGTGCGCATCAACCGCGCCATGGGGGCGCACGGTGCCGCTCTGCTGGCCGATGGCGCGCGTGTGCTGACGCACTGCAATGCTGGCGCCCTGGCGACGGCCGGGCATGGCACGGCGCTCGGTGTTTTTCGTTCTGCAGTCGAAGCCGGCAAGCGCATTTCGGTGATTGCCGATGAGACCCGGCCTTTCTTGCAAGGCGCGCGCCTGACGGCGTGGGAGATGGTGCAGGAAGGCATCCCCGTCACGCTGATCACCGATAACATGGCCGGCCATCTGATGCAATGCGGCGAGATTGATGCCGTGATCGTTGGCACGGATCGCGTCGCCGCCAATGGTGATGTCGCCAACAAGATCGGTACCTACATGGTGGCGGTGCTGGCGCAGCGCCACGGTATTCCGTTCTACGTCGCCTGTCCGCTGTCAACCATCGACCTGTCGATTCCCGATGGCAACGCGATTCCGATTGAGGAACGCGCCGCCGAGGAAGTAACCGGCTTTCGCGATTGCCAGTGGGCCGCCAAAGGCATAAAGGTGCGCAATCCGGCCTTTGATGTCACGCCAGCGGAATTGGTCACGGCACTGATCACCGAAAAGGGCGTGGTCCGGCAGCCCAATCGCGAAAAAATCGCACGTTTGTTTGGCGCTTGACCGATCCGAGGTCTTTGCCTCGGACAGTCAAACGGCATCCGGTCTACGAGTCCAGAACTTGTCATTGCGGACTTGATCCGCAATCCATGCCTTCGGTCTTTCACGCACGAACTGCCGTGTCGCTATCTGCCTGGCTTTATGCAAACATGGCATTTCGACAAACCATGTGGGCTTGCAATCCAACCACCTTCAACGATCCGTTCACTTTTGTGCCGCTGGTGGTCACGCAGCCTTATTACACCGAATCGGCGGAAAATCCATATCGCAGAGTACGGCGCTCGCTCCAAAACGCCCGAGCGAAAACCAGTCTCGACAAGGCGAAGCAACTCTGGCAAGACACCTGCAAGCTACAAAGTGAACGTACTCGCGTGAAGGTTCAGAATTCAAACGATCTTCTTGAAACGGTGGTTGCGGAGGGTGCTGAAACACTAACGAGCTTTCTCGCAAATCTCAAAGTTTCCAAACGACTCAGCTTCCTGCCAAACCAATTGTGTTACTTTGAATGCAGCGCAGCTGGCGTTCATGGCGATCCGCTTGGTGCACATTCAGGGCGTTGGCGCTGCGGCGGTTGATTGCCTGCAACGTCGCGGCGAGCTAATTATCGACCGCGCCGGCGTTGATGGCGGCGTGGCGTAGGCGTGTACACTGATTCGTCCGTCACATCCCGTGGAGTCACTAATGTCGCACGTCAGAAGACTCCTATCCGCCGCGCTTTTCGCCGCCGCAACGCTGCTGTCGGCCTGTGCCACGCATGGCCCGGCAACGAGTCTAGCGACTGCGAGCGTAGAGGCGAAAGCGGAATCTTCGCTTGTGCCATTTGCGTCCGATGAGGGCGTGGCACGTCTTGGCCGCTCGGGCGCGAAGGTTGATTTCGCGCCGCTCGCCAACCAGTTTGAAGCCCAGTACAACGGCGCCTTTTGCGGTCCCACTTCGGCCGCGATTGTGCTAAACACCTTATACAGTCGTAGTGCCGACCTGCCACGCGACCACACGCGGTTGCACAAGGATGATGTGCAGTTCATGCCAGCTGGCGCCGATCCGATTGTCCCAAGGTTCACGCAGGACAGCGTGATCGACAGGGGCCCCAAGACACGTGCGCAGGTGCTCGGCGAGCCGATCACCATTGGGGGTAAGCAAGTGCAAGACTTTGGTTACCAGTTGCGTCAGTTTGACGCCATGCTACGTGCAAACGGTCTCGTCACAACAGTCGTCGTCGTCGACGATACTCGTTCCGAGCAGGCCATCCGTGCTGACCTGATAGATAACCTCACGCACGGCGGTGACTACGTGATAGTGAATTACAAACGTGATGCCGTTGGCCAGAAAGGCGGTGGTCACATCTCGCCGGTCGGTGCCTATGATGCTGAGTCAAACTCGTTCTTGGTGCTCGATGTCAACCCGGCAGCAGCGGGCTGGGTCTGGATGCCCGCGGCCACACTGGTGAAAGGCATGCGCACTTTTGATACAGCAGAGAACCGTGGCTATGTGCTGGTTCGCGCCCGATAAGTCCTCACGCTGTCGGCGTCAAAATGGTAGGTGTTGTCCAGGAATTGACATCATCGGTGGACGCGTTCAGAAAGCGTGCCGAGATAGCGGTTGAACGCGGCTTGGTCAGTCTTTGGAAAGTTGAGAGTCAATCGACACAAAGTGTGTGGCGGCAGTGCAGCGGGAGCGGTCTTTGATGCTGGGGGCTGATGATGCTGGGGCAGATGGCTCCGCGAATGTCCCCCGGCCTGCGGCCTCCTCCATTATTTCGCTGCGCCATCCGCCCCACCATCATCTTCAAGCAGCCGCGTTGGCAGGCAAGGGATGGATACCTGTCAACTAAACAACGCAGACCGACAACGCCTGTTGACGCGGG
>CAITXW010000402.1 GCA_903896425.1 uncultured beta proteobacterium
GATCGATCTGCGCAACCGCTATGAAGCCCTGTTCATCGACCTGATCAAGGCCCTGCCCCTGCGCGCAGGAACCGACCGGCGCAGCTTTCGTCTGCTGCTGATCGGCGCCCTCAATTCAGCGCAGATCTGGTACCGGCCGGACGGCAAATACAAACCCCGTGCCATCGCGCACAAGTTCATCGCCCTGCTGCGCCAGGGCCAGGAGGAAAGCACATGAAACAAACAGTCATACCCAAGGTGCTGGTCACCAAAATCGGCTTTGACGGCCACGACCGCGGCAGCCGCGTCGTTGCCGCCGGCCTGCGCGACGCTGGCATGGAAGTAATTTATACGCCGCCCTGGCAGGAGATCGCCACCGTGGTCAAGCTCGCGATGGAAGAAGATGTGGACGTCATCGGCATCTCATCCCTGGCCACCGACCACCTGATCGTGCCCAAGCTGATGGACGCGCTGCACGCAGCCGGCATGAACGATGTGGCGGTGATCGTCGGTGGCATCGTGCCGGATCAGGACGAGGCCATGCTGCTGCAAGCCGGCGTGGCGCGCGTCTTTCACCCCGGCAGTTCGATGGTCGACATCGCCGCCTTTGTGCGCGGCCTGACTGAGACCGGTCGCGCACGCCGCGCTGCCGTCTGACCCCTGGCACTGGAGAAACGCCATGAACCACACCACCGATAACAAGTTGCTGACCGAGGCCGACGCCTACGGTCAATGGCAGCAGGACTATGCCACCAGCATCGGCGTGGACAAGCCGGTCGTGAACCGTTCCGGCGTGCCGATCCAGCCGATCTACACCGAGCGCGACTGGAACGCGGCCGAGCGTGGCGCCGACCTCGGCCTGCCGGGCCAGGCACCCTACACACGCGGCATCTACGCCACCATGCACCGCGGCAAGACCTGGTCGCAGCGCCAGCTCACCGGTCTTGGCACACCGGTTGAGTACAACGCGCGACTGCGCGAGGTTCTGGCCAACGGGGCCAACGCCATTTCGCTGCTGCCGTGCAACTCGGTGTTCCGCGGCTACGACATGGATGAGTCGCACATCGAACTACTGGGCACCTGCGGCACCGTGATCAACACCACAGCGCACATGGACCAGGCTTTGCAAGGCGTGGATCTGGCCAAGATCTCGTGCGCCCAGAACGACCCGACGCCCTTCACCCTGTTGGCTTTCATGCTGGCCACGGCGCGCCGGCGCGGCACCGACTGGAAAAGCATCAGCGGCACCTCCAACCAGAGTGACTACCTGAGTCACTACGTCGCCAATCACATGTTCTTCCGCATTGCGCTGCCCGGTGCGCGGCGCATCCTGACCGATCACATCGAGTTCTGCAACCGCTTCCTGCCACGCTGGAACCCGATGTCGGTGGTCGGGCAGCACACGCAGCAGGCTGGCGCCACGCCGGCGGAGTCGATGGCGTTCACGCTGTCAACGGCAATCCAGAACGCCAGGGACTGCATGGCGCGCGGCATGAATCCAGACGATTTTCTGCCACGCTTTACTTTCTTCTTTGATGTCTCGATCAGCTTCTTCGAAGAGATTGCCAAGTTCCGCGCCGCGCGGCGCATCTGGGCCCGCATCACGCGCGAGCAACTCGGCGCCAAAGACCCGCGTTCCTGGCGCTTCAAGTTCCACGCCCAGACCTCGGGCGTTGATCTGACACGCCAGCAGCCGCTCAACAACATCTCGCGCGTCACGGTGCAGGCGATGGCCGGCATTCTGGGTGGCTTGCAGTCGCTGCACACCGACGCCTACGACGAGGCCCTGTCGTGTCCAAGCGAGTTCGGCGCGCGCATTGCCATCGCCACGCAAAACGTGCTGCGCGAAGAGGCGCACCTGACCGACGTCATCGACCCGCTCGGTGGCAGCTACTACGTCGAGACGCTGACCGATCAGATGCAGGCCGAGATCGAGCGCGTCATGAAGATCGTCGAGGACGCCGGCGGCATGTACAAGGCCGTCGAAGCGGGGCTGGTGCAGGGCATGATCGGCGAGTCGGCACGCAAGTTCCAGCAGCAGGTTGAGTCCGGCGCGCAAACGGTGGTCGGCGTCAACGCCTATACCGTGGAAGAAGACAGCAGCGCGCGCCCCATCAACGCGCGGCCGGACCGTGGCGCCATGCAGGCGCTGATCGACGACTTCAAGTCCTTCAAGGCCGAGCGGTCCCAGACCGCAGCGCAGCAGGCGCTCGATGCACTCGCGCGCGCCGCCGGCGACGCCAAGGACAACGTTTTCGCTCGTGTCGTTGAAGCCGCCGAAGCCGGTTGCACGCACGGCGAAATCTGCCACACACTGCGCCGTGAAATGGGCTTTGGTCACGTGCAGGCCATCGTGTGAGCAAGCGGCCCCTCCATCATCCCGCCTGGGCGATCCCGCCCGTGCTGCTGACCGGTGACCGGCGCGTGGTCGCGCGCACGATCAGCCAGATCGAACACGGCGAGGTCACTGCCGGTGCCGTATCCGCTGCGCTGCGCGAGCATCTGGGCCGCGCCCACGTGCTGGGCATCACCGGGGCACCGGGCGCCGGCAAGTCAACGCTGGTGCATGCCATGCTGGGCGAGTTGCTCTCACGTGGTCAGCGCATCGCCGTCGTCGCGGTCGATCCTTCCAGCCCGGTCAGCGGCGGCGCCGTCCTCGGTGACCGTGTGCGCATGGGTGAGCACGGCGCGCACCTGGATGTCTTCATCCGTTCGCTCGCGACGCGCGGGCACCTCGGAGGTCTGTCGCGCAGCACGGAAGAAATCGTCGACGTGCTCGACGCGGCGGGGTTCGACACCATCATCATCGAAACCGTCGGTGCTGGTCAATCCGAGGTCGAGATCATGCGCGTAGCCGACACCCGCATCGTCGCCTGCCCGCCCGGTCTCGGTGACAGCGTGCAGGCGATCAAGGCCGGCATTCTGGAGATCGCCGACATTCTGGTCGTGACCAAGTCGGATTTGCCGGGCGCCGACAGCACGGTGCGCGACCTCAACGACATGCTGCACCTGCGCGCCAAGCCGCTGGCTGGCGCGTGGACGGTGCCGGTGCTCGGCACCAGCGCCGAGCGCGGCGCCGATGTTGCTGCCTTGCTGAACCAGGTTGAAAAACACGTCTCGGCGGTCGGCCGGGCCCGGCGTCTGCGTGAGCGCCCACTACCGAAAGTCGAACTGGCGCCGGTCGATGTCAAAGCCCGGGTCATGGCCCTGGCTGGCGCCGATCCGTTCGTGCGATCCTTGGGCATCCGATGCACCGAAGCCGGTGCCGGCACGGCCACCGTGACGATGACGGTGGAGCCACAGCACCTGAACTTCAACGGCACCTGCCACGGCGGCGCGATCTTCACGCTGGCCGATACCGCTTTCGGGCTGGCCTCAAACTCACACGGCAAGATAGCGGCCGGCATTGATGCCCACATCACCTACCAGCAGGCTGCGCGCGCTGGCGACCAGTTGCAGGCCCAGGCAACCGAGGTTTCACGGTCACGCAAACTTGCGGTCTATCGGATCGATGTCACACGCGCCGACGGCGCCATGATTTCCAGCTTTACCGGAACCGTTTATGTGACAACCGTCGATGTTGCGCTGGCGCCTCAGGAGACGATGTAGGCGGCGGTTCCGGTTGACATCAATTCGCCGTTGGCGCCGAGAAACTCCATGCGGGTGGAGGCCACGCGCGAGCCCAGGCGCATCACCTCGGCGCGCAGTTCGAAGTGTTCGCTGATGGCCGGACGCAGGTAGTCAATGCGCAGGTCGATGGTTCCGAGTTTGCCGAAGCGGTGCAGGCGCTGCAGCGGTGGCTCGTCCATATGACGCGCACCGATGGCGGCCATCACCGCAATGCCGGCCATTGCATCGAGCCCGGCACTGATGACGCCGCCGTGCAGGCGGTTGAAGGCGAAATGCCCCACCAGTTCAGGCCGCATGTCGATGCGCCCGATGACCTGGGTCGGTTTGAGCGAGGTAACTTTCAAGCCCAGAACCTGGTTAAAGACAATCATCTCCTCGAATATTTTCTTCAGCCCGTCGACAAACTCGGCTTCAAATTCGATCGCTTCAGGGGCAACAATTTTTTTGATCATGATGACATTGTCACAGACAGCTCTGACGGGAATCCAACCAGCGCATCAGGCCGACAGCAACTTGGGCAGTCGGGCGCGGTGAAAGCCGGCGAAGGGTTTGATCGCATCGCGCGCCAGCACTTGCCCCGAAGCCACCCGCATCGGCCAACCCATGCGGACCTGGGGCCGGGCCCCATCGATGCGCAGTGTGCTGCCGCTGATGAAGGCGGCGGCCGGGCTCAGGAGAAAAACAATGGCCGCCGACACCTCGGCCTCGGTGCCAAAGCGCCCGAGCGGAATCGTCTGCGGGATCTCGCGCAACATCGGCGCCAATTCAGTCGGGTACTTGTCCATGCCGCTGGACGCGATATAGCCCGGCGCCACGGCGTTGACGCGCACGCCCTTGCCGGCCCATTCCAGTGCTGCCGTTTCGGTAAAACTGATCATGCCGGCACGCGCCGCGCCGCTGTGGCCCATGCCCGGCATGGAGCCCCAGATGTCGGCAGCCATGTTGACGATGGCGCCGCCGTGTTTGCTCATGGACTGCAGATAGCATTCGCGCGCCATCAGAAAGCCACCGGTCAGATTGGTTGCCAGCACCGCCTCCCAGCCCTTGGCGCTGATGGCTTCGAGTGGCATCAGGTACTGGCCACCGGCGTTGTTCACCAGGCCGTCGATGTGTCCTTGCGCCGCGACCACCATCGCCACGGTCTGCTTGACGGCCTCTTCATCCCGGATGTCACAAACATGGAGGCTCACCGCACCGCCGTCCTGCTCTATCTCTTGCGCCACCGCCTGCAACTTCTCAAGCTTGCGCCCGACCAGCACCACCTGCGCGCCCAGCGCTGCCAGCTCGTGCGAAACGCAGCGGCCAATGCCCGAACCGCCACCGGTCACCAGCACCACTTTGCCAGCGAACAAACCCTTGGCGAAAACCGAACCGTAATCCATTAGCACTCCTTCAAAAACAAGGCCATGGCGGCATCGGTCAACTCGTCGAGCGACGCGCCCTTCCTGGGACTGAACCACTGAACGGACCAACTCAGCGCCCCCAGAATCAAGAGGCGCGAAAGCTTCACCGGCGCACGCAAATGACCGCTGGCGTGCAGGGCTTCGAGCACGGGCGTCCAGGCCGCTTCATATTCATGCTGCAGTTTGCTTAACGAAACACGCTGCAAATTCGTCAAGGAACGGTGCTCGTAAAGCATCACCGGAACAAAGTCATTGCCGCGCCCGTGCAGCGTGTCGAAGTGGGCACGGATCAGTTGACGCATCTGCGCCAGCACGGGCTCGGGCGAAGGTGGCACCGCCTGCAAAGCCGCTTTCTGGCGCGCAATAGCCGCCTGCATACCCTCTTCCATCACCGTGCACAATAGCGCGCTCTTGCTCTTGAAATGGTAGAAGGGTGAGCCGCTGTGCATACCCACGGCCGCTGCGATGTCGCGCGTGCTGGTGGCAGCAAATCCCTGTCGGCGAAAAAGACGTGCTGCTGCCGAGAGCAGCGCATGGCGACGGTTGCCGTCATCGCGCTCTCCTTCGGTCTTGCGGGGACGACCGCGCGGGCGCTTCGGCACGGGCAGCGTTGCGGGTTGGATCAATCGTTTGGACGCAGTCATCGCGCCCGAGCATACCGAATTAAGCTATTTTCAGCAAGCGAGCGCTTTGTGAAAATGCACAGCGTTGGCGCAATCGCCTAATCGACAAAAAAATCGGGGATCAGGTTTTTCGTACCCGGCGTGACCGAGTAGCGGTCCAGATCCGTCACACCGTGCTCGACCAACAGCGCATCATCGATGTAGAAGTTGCCTGAGCTGAACACACTGCTGGTCAGAATCAGATGGGCGGCATCGGACAGAATTTCGGGCGTGCGGCACAGCGCCAGGTCCACACCCGGAATCATCTGCATGGCGGCGGTGGCGATCGCCGTGCGCGGCCACAGGCTGTTGACGGCGATGCCGTACGTCTTGAACTCACCGGCATGGCCCAGCGTGCACATGCTCATGCCGTACTTGGCCATGCTGTAGGCGGTGTGGGCCGAAAACCAGTGCGTCTTCATTGACAGCGGTGGCGACATCGTGAGCACCTGCGGGTTGCGGCCGGCCTTGGCCGACTTCTTCAACTCGGCCAGGCAGGCCATGGTGCACAGGTAGGTGCCGCGCGCGTTGATGCCATTCATCAGGTCGAAGCGCTTCATCGGCGTGGCTTCGGTGTTGGTCAGACTGATGGCGCTGGCGTTGTTGATCAGGATGTCGATGCCGCCGAAGGTCTGCACCGCTTTGGCGACCGCGGCAAACACCGCCTCGTCCTCGCGAATGTCCACCATCAACGGCAGCGCCTGGCCGCCGGCAGCTTCCACCGCCTTGGCGGCGCTGAAGATCGTTCCCGGCAACTTGGGATTGGGCTCGCTGGTCTTGGCGACGATCACGATGTTGGCACCATCGGCCGCCGCCCGCGTCGCGATGGCCAAACCAATGCCGCGCGAGGCGCCGGTGATGAAAAGTGTCTTGCCTTTGAGGCTGCGCTGTTCGGTGCTCTGGATCATGTGCTTGTCTCCCGGTGTTGATTTTGATCAGGATTTCGAGACGCTGTGCTTGTGCATGAACGCACCAAAGGCGGCCTGCGCTGCCGGCTCGCGCAGCAGGCGGGAAAAACTGGCACCTTCTTCAGCCATGCGCTCGGCAACGATGGCCGTCTGCCCCTTCTTCATCAAGCGCTTGGTCTCGATCAGCGAAGGCAGCGGTTTAGCGGCCAGCTTGCGCGCCTGGCGCTGCGCCAACGCAGCGGCTTCGCCCGGCGGCACGATGCGACTGATGAAGCCCATTTCCAGCGCCGTCTCGGCCAGAAACGGTTCGCCCAGCAGCAGCGCTTCAGCGGCGCGGCCATAGCCCATCAGCTGCGGCGCGAGGTAGCTTGACGCGGCCTCTGGGCAAAGGCCCAGGTTGACAAAAGGCATGGAGAAGGCGGCGTTGTCGCCGGCATAGACCAGATCGCAATGGAACAGCATCGTGGTGCCGATGCCAACGGCCGGGCCGCAGACCGCCGCCACCAGCGGCTTGGGGAAGGTGCTGATGGCGCGCAGGAAGCGAAACGCCGGCCGCTCCGCTGTGTCCAGGGACGGGTTCATGAAGTCGCCAATATCGTTGCCGGCGCTGAAGATCGTCTCATGGCCTTGCAGCACGACGACCCGGATCGCGTCGTCGGTCGCCGCGGCGGTCAGGGCGTCGGCCATGGCCGCGTACATGGCGACCGTGATGGAGTTCTTTTTTTCCACCCGGTTCAGGGTGATGGTCAACACCGCGTCGCTGCGGTCAATCAGAATGTCGGTCATCGTAAATTCCAGTTATGCCGTCAGCGCTTCGCGCACAAAATCAAGCCGGTCCTGGCCCCAAAACATTTGTTCGCCAACGAAGAAGGTCGGTGCGCCGAAGACGCCGCGCGCCACCGCTTCTTCGGTCAAGGCCTTCAACTGATTTTTGACCTCGGGCTCGGCGGCCAGAGCCAACAGCGCCGGCGCATCGAAACCACCGGCCTGCAGCACAGCGGCCACAGTAGCGGGATCGTTCATGTTTTGCGCATCAACCCAGATGGCCCGGTACATGGCGCTGCAGTAATCGGCAAAACGCGCGTCCTGGCGTAACTGCAAACCGACGGCAATGCGCATCAAGGTGATGGTGTTGATCGGGAAAAACGGGTTGGTCTTGAGCGGCACACCGTAGCGCTTGGCAAAGCGCGCGAAGTCGCGAAAAATATACTTGCCCTTGGCCGGCACGCTGGCTGGCGAGGCGTTGCCGGTCGCGACGAAAACGCCACCGAGCAGCATCGGTCGCCACAGCACGGCAGCACCAGTCTGCGCCGCCAACGCCGGCAACTGGGTTGAGGCCAGGTAGGCCGCAGGGCTGCCGAAGTCAAAGTAATACTCTACAGTCTTGTTCATGCTTGTCTCCAGTTAAACTTTTTGTTCAGAATTTTTCGAGCCAGGGACGCAAGTCGAGTTCATGCGTCCAGGCATCACGCGGTTGGCAGTGCAGCATCCAGTACTGATCCGCAATGTGATCCGGGTTCAGGATACCGTCCTGCGCCTTCATGGCGTAGCGCTCCGGGAAATTATCACGGATGAAAGCGGTGTCGATGGCGCCGTCCACCACCACGTGCGCCACGTGAATGCCCAGTGGCCCCAACTCACGCGCCATGCTCTGCGCCAGTGCACGCAGCGCATGTTTGGCACCGGCGAAGGCTCCAAAGTTGGCAGCACCGCGCAGCGATGCGGTGGCGCCGGTAAAAAGTATGGTTTGCCTCCGCTCCGGCTCCGCGCGCTTGACCATGCGCCGCGCCACTTCGCGGCCATTGAGAAAACCACCAAAGCAGGCCATCTCCCAGATCTTGAAGTACTTGCGCGCCGTCTCGTCGAGGATGCTGCTCGGTGCGTTGGCGCCGATGTTGAATACCAGCACTTCAATCGCTCCGATGGTCGACTCGATTTGCTCAACCAGCGCCACCACCTCTTCTTCCTTGCGCGCGTCGCTGGCAAAACCGTGCGCCGGTGCGCCATCGGCTGCTATTTTGTCGAGCAAGGGCTGCAGCTTGTCCAGGCTGCGCCGCGTCACGCAAGTGGTGTAGCCTTCGCGCGCAAAGCGCCGCGCAATCGCGCCGCCAGTGGCGTCACCCGCGCCGATGACCAATGCGACCTTGTTCATGCAATCAGTCCGCTACGGCGTGAGATGTTCATATGCCTCATTCCTTGAAATAGACAATCTGGTTCGTCGTCGCCAGCAACAGGCCGGCTTCGTTCCACAGCTGCGAACTCTGATCGAAAAAGCCATTGCGAAAAGTCTGCGCCCGTGCCTGACCCAGCAGATAGGCGCTGCCCGACGCAGTCAATTGCGCGGCGTCGGCATGAAAGTAAACCGTCAGCGCCACGGTGCCGGCCGGCACGCGCAAAGCCCGGCGCAGATAGACACGCGGGAAGAAGATATCGGCCATGGCCGCCAGCGCGCAGAAGTCAAGGCAGCGCTGCGGGCTGTCGCGCATCCAGAGTCGGGACTGACTTGTGTCGCCCTGAGCCTTCCATTCAGTCGGAAACGCGCCCTCAACAAAACGCATGTCGTAGCGATGAATCCACTCGACACCGGTCATCGGCTTTTCCTCGAGCAGACCTTCCGGGCGGGGCACCACTGGCATCGCAATCTCGTCGCTGCTCCAGGTGTTGCGCCGCACTGCGGTAACCGCCGTGCCGGTCAGCATGACCTCGACCTGTCCGCTTGAGCCGATCTGCGTCAACTCAATAACCCAATGCTGGGTCGAGCGGTTGGTACGGCGGGGTGTGGCCGAAACGGTGAACGGACCGTCCACAACCGCACCGGCAAAGTTGACGGTCAGTGCAATCGGTTGGCCCAACAGCGCCGGGTGCTGTAGCACAGACTTGAGCGCGATGGCGGCCGTGATGCCGCCAAAGGGTCCGACCATGTTCCAGTAAGCGGCCGACGTGCTGCCGTGGTAAACGCCCGGCACATCGGTCAAAGTCAAGGCCAGCGCCTGGTCAAACGGATGATTGTTCATGCCGCCAGTATGCCGCGCATGCCAGAACGCCGCAGTCCGGTGCGTGACGCCGCCTGCTGTTCGACACTCAACGATATCGGCCGCGCCCAGCTCAGCCGCGCACCCTACTCAACCCGGTGCCAGATCTGTGTGCGGTAAAAAAATCCAATGTATCCGCGCATCTGCATCGTCTTGCCACCATCAACCGGTTTGAGCCGGGTCTTGTAGGTCTTGCCATTGTTGGGGTCAAGAATTTCACCGCCGGTCCACACCTCTTTGTCACCTGCGTCCTGGCGCACGTTTCGAATGATGGTCATCCCCAGCACAAGTTTGTCCTTGCGTTCGTCGGTGCACTGGTCGCACTTGGAATCCTGCTTGCTGGGATCAAACACTTTCTCCACCACGCCCGACAGGGCGCCGTCCTTTTCAGTGATGCGCACCAGCGACTTCTCGGTCTTGCCGTCGTCGTCAATGGTCTTCCACAAACCGACCGGCGTCATTTGTGCCTGTGCGCTGCCAACAGCACCCAAGGCCGCGACAGCCAGAACAGCAGAACTGAGAATTTGAACAACTTTCATGGTTTGCCTCCGAATTATTGATTTGAGCAAATGCGTTTACAGCAACGCCTCATTAGTATCCATCAAGACGGCGCTGCCGGCACGCGCGGTGCGCATCAAAGTTGCGGTCTCGGGGAACAGTTTGGCGAAATAAAAGCGTGCCGTCTGCACTTTGGCCAGGTAGAACGGGTCAGCGTTGCCAGCGGCGATCTCGCGCAGCGCGACCTGTGCCATGCGGGCCCAGAAATAGCCAAACACCAGATGACCGGCGACACGCAGGTAGTCCACCGCGGCAGCGCCCACCTCATCGGGGTTTTGCATACCCTTCATGGCGATCTCGGTCGTGAACTTGGTCATCTGCTCACCGAGGGTCGCAATCGGCGTGATGAATTCGGACATCTTCTCGTTACCACCCTCTTCCTCCACCAATTTTCCAATGAGCTTGCCGAACTTGCGCAGAGTGGCACCGTTGTTACCCAGAACCTTGCGCCCCAGCAGGTCCAGCGACTGAACCGTGTTGGTGCCCTCGTAAATCATGTTGATGCGGGCATCGCGCACGAACTGCTCCATGCCCCACTCCTTGATGTAGCCATGGCCGCCAAAAACCTGCAGGCAGGCCGAGGTCGCAATCCAGCCGTTGTCGGTGCTGAAGGCCTTGACGATGGGCGTCAGCATGGCCAGCATCTCACCAGCGTCCTCGCGCACCTTTTCATCGGGATGGTTGTGCTCTTTTTCGAGCAGCATGGAACTGAAGCACAGCAGGGCACGCCCGCCTTCGGCATAGGCCTTGGCGGTCAGCAGCATCTTGCGCACATCGGGGTGCACGATGATCGGATCGGCCGCCTGGTCCTTGGCCTTTACCCCCGTAAGTGAGCGCATCTGGATGCGGTCCTTGGCGTAGGCCAGGGCATTCTGGTAGGCCACTTCGATCAAGCCCTGCCCCTGGTTACCAACGCCGAGGCGGGCCGCATTCATCATGACAAACATGCCATTCATGCCCTTGTTGGGTTGCCCCACCATACTGCCTACCGCATCTTCAAGCACGATCTGGGCAGTTGAGTTTCCCTTGATGCCCATCTTGTGTTCCAGGCCACCGCAGTAGATGCCGTTGCGCGCGCCGAGCGTTCCATCCTGGTTGACCAGGAACTTGGGTACGATGAACAGGCTGACCCCCTTGATGCCGGGTGGGGCATCGGGCAGTCGCGCCAGCACCAGGTGAATAATGTTCTCGGTCATGTCCTGTTCACCGGCGCTGATGAAGATCTTGTTGCCGGTGAGCTTGTAAGTACCATCGGCTTGCGGCTCAGCCTTGGTGCGCATCAGCCCCAGGTCGGTGCCGCAATGCGCTTCGGTCAGGCACATGGTGCCGGTCCACTCGCCGCTGATCATCTTGGGCAGGTAGGTCTGCTTTTGTTCCGGCGTGCCATGCGACACGAGCGAGGCATAGGCGCCATGCGTGAGGCCGGGGTACATGGTCCAGGCCTGATTGGCGCTATTGAGCATTTCATAGAAGCACTGATTGACCACCAACGGCAGGCCCTGGCCGCCGAACTCGGGGTCACAGGCCAGCGCGGCCCAGCCGGCGTCGATGTACTGGCGATAGGCTTCCTTGAAACCTTTGGGTGTCGTCACGGCGTGGGTCACCGCGTCATAGGCGCAGCCCTCGGCGTCACCGCTGACATTGAGCGGGAAGATGACTTCGGCAGCAAATTTGCCGCCTTCCTCCAACACGGCATTGATGGTTTCAGCATCCATGTCAGCGTACTGCGGAATCTGCTTGAAGTCATCCGCTACTTTTAGCATTTCATGCATGACAAATTGCATGTCGCGAAGCGGGGGGGTATAGGTGGGCATACTGGTTACTCCTTGGGGGGATAGGTTTTACTTTTCAGAAACGGGGGGTGCGCTGACGTCTTTCTTGCCGTCACGCGCGAGGATGTTTTCAAAGCCTTTGTTGGCGTGCGCAATGGCATCCGGGTTCTTCAGGAAACGGGCCTCGTAATGCAGCGCAAGAATGAGTCCGTGGATCTCGAAAGCCATCTGCTCCTCGTCGGCATCGGCGTTGAGTTGTCCTTCTTCCTTGGCCTGAACAACCGCCCGGTACATGGCTTCCAGCCATATCTTGACGGACCCGGCCAGGGCATCGCGCACCGGTCCCGGACGGTCGTCAAATTCAACCGCGCCGCTGATAAAAATGCAACCCGATTGAAGTTCCACGGCGACACGCTTCATCCAGTTGGCAAACAGCGCGCGCACACGCGGCAAACCGCGAGGCTCAGTCAGGGCAGGAAAGAAAACCTCATCAGAAAACCGTGCGTAGTACTCCCGGATCACGGAAATCTGGAGTTCCTCACGTGAACCAAAATGAGCGAAGACACCTGACTTGCTCATCTGCATGACTTCAGCCAGGACACCGATGCTCAGACCTTCCAGGCCGATCTGAGCCGCCAGCCCCAAAGCAGCCTCAATAATGGCCTGCTTTGTTTGCTCACCCTTTTGCAAGGTCCGCCCGAGATCAGAAGCCCGACGGGTTCGACTAACGGGTGTTTTGACAGAGGTTTCAGTAAGAGTCATAGGACACAAAATAGAACGATCGTGCTATTTTGCATCATCCGCGCCGCAGATGTGGCGACACTACCCGTTTCTAGAGGGAATTTTCTAAGGGAGTCGCGGGTTTACCCGCGGTCAGAGGATCAGAGCCAGGCTGGCTTCCAGATGTTCCGATGGCAGCCGCCTGAAACCAGAGCGTGCAAAGCGCTGCAAGCGCCCAACCAGAAAAGCCGTGAGGACTGAGGCCCGCACCTGCGTATCGACACTGGGTGTCGCCGAGCCACCCGACTCGGCGCTGCTGCGCAGACTCTGCTTGAGCGTGGCTTCAATCTTGTCAAAAAACTGGTTCATACGTTGTTGCAGGCGTTCGTTTTCGAATACCAAGGCATCGCCCACCATGACACGCGTCATGCCGGGATTCTTTTCCGCGAACTGCATCAGCATGGTGACTACCTTGATCGCTTGGCGACGACCGGTATCCGCATCCGGCGAGCCAGCGGCCTGCCCGGCCGAACTTTCGCGATCAGCAATCTGGTTAATCAAGGAAAAAACCGACTGTTCAATGAACTCGATAAGGCCTTCGAACATCTGCGCCTTGCTGGCAAAGTGGCGATACAAGGCCGCTTCGCTCACATCGAGTCGCGCCGCCAACGCCGCAGTGGTGATGCGCTCGGACCCCGGTTGTTCCAGCATGCTTGCCAGTGCTTGCAATATCTGCACGCGCCGCTCTCCCGGTTTCGGACGTTTGCGCGGTGTCGGTGCAGACGCAATAGCCCCTGAGTTTGGGGCGGATACCGGGGAAGTGGGTTCGACGTCAGACATGGTCACAAGCGCAATGATAAATTCATTCTCGCACAGCAGACCCGAGGGTTTTCGAGGGGTCGGTGGCGACCCACCGCGCGGAGCGTGGGGGCCTACTTAATGCGACCGGATCATGGTGCCAAAAGCCTGATCGGTCAGGATCTCAAGCAAAAGCACATGCGGCACGCGTCCATCGATGATGTGGACCGAGTTGACACCGCTCTTGGCAGCGTCCAGGGCGCCGCTGATTTTCGGCAACATGCCACCGCCAATCGTGCCATCGGCAAACAGTTCATCAATCTGGCGTGCACTCAAGTCGGTGAGCAAATTGCCAGCCTTGTCGAGGACGCCGCTGATGTTGGTCAGCATCAGCAGCTTTTCAGCCTTCAATACCGTCGCCAGTTTCGCCGCGACAACGTCGGCATTGATGTTGTAACTCTCGTTGTTTTCGCCAAAACCGATCGGGCTGATCACCGGAATGAAGGCGTCATCCTGCAAAGCCTTGACAACACTGGGGTCGATGCTGACGATATCGCCGACTTGACCGACGTCGTGTTCCTTGCTGGGGTCGTTGTTGTCCACCATCCGGAGCTTTTGCGCGCGAATCATGCCGCCGTCACGACCCGTCAGGCCGACCGCCTTACCGCCAGCCTGGTTGATCAGGCCCACAATGTCCTGCTGCACCTCGCCCCCCAGCACCCATTCCACCACTTCCATGGTTTCAGCATCGGTTACCCGCATGCCTTGAATAAATTCGCCCTTCTTCCCGAGTCGCTTAAGTGCGGTTTCAATCTGCGGCCCGCCACCGTGGACCACCACGGGGTTGATGCCGACCAGTTTGAGCAGCACCACATCCTCGGCAAAGTCGGCTTGCAATTCCGGATCGGTCATGGCATTGCCACCGTACTTGATGACCATGGTTTTGCCATGGAATTTACGGATATAGGGCAGAGCCTGAGCCAGAATTTCAGCTTTCTCGCGCGGCAGGATTTTGCTAACGTCGGTCATCGTAGAACTTATTTTGGGGGTGGGGGATACTGGATTGAATCATACCCACGCAGGCCAATGGCAGTTCGGCAGCCGGAACCGCCTCGGCCTTTGACGCACCCTAACCCTTGATCGCGAATTCTTCCTTGCTACGCCCCTGGGCTATCAGAGCAGCGAGCCAGCGCGGTGCCAAACCGCGTCCGCTCCAGGATTCACCGTTTGGCCCCTTGAATTTGGCAGCGACCACGGCCACGCTCCTGGGTTTCTTCGCACCTTTGGCAGCTGCGCTCTTGGCTCCGGCCACCGCTTTTGATTTACCTTTGGCGCCACGCGCCTTGCCAGGCTGCAGATCCTTCAAACTAATACCAAAGGCCTTCATCTTGGCCTGGATTTCCTGCACGGTCTTGTCAAACTCGCGACTCTTGATTTCAGCCGCCTGCTTCTGCAGTTTCTCGATCTGTCCTTGAATATCAATCAGGTTACTCATGGTAAATATCCTTCCGTTTAAATAAATAGTCCTGCACCGTGCAGACCGCATATTATGCCCCTAGTGCGCCACATTATCCCGTTTCAATACTTTCATGACGGTCAAGGACAGTATCTTCATATCAAACCAGAATGAGCGCCTTCGCAGATATTCGATATCGAGCGCCACCTTTTGGGAAATTGGCAACTCATCACGCCCATTAATTTGTGCCCAACCAGTCAAACCCGGCATCAATTGATGCACACCATTTTGCGTACGCGCCTCAATCAGATCCTGCTGGTTGAACAAGGCAGGTCGTGGCCCGACAAAACTCATGTCCCCGCGGATGATGCTCCATAACTGGGGTAGCTCATCCATACTGCTTCGGCGCAATACACTGCCGATAACCGTCAGATAGGCCTGCGGGTCACCCAGCAAATGCGTCGCAACAGCCGGTGTATCAACCCGCATGCTGCGAAATTTGGGCATCCTGAAAATTGTATTATCCCGTCCGACCCGATCGGACCAATACAGTACCGGGCCGCGTGATGTCAACCGCACTGCCAACGCAAGCAGCGTCAGTGGCAACAGGATCAATATGAATGCAATCAGCGCGAATATCAGATCAAAGGCACGTTTCATGGTCATTGAATATCTGCCAGCGTAAGCCGCAGCCCTTCTTCAACAGAAATCCGAGGCGTCCATCCAAGTAATTTTTTTGCCTTGGAAATATCGACCCGCAAACTGCCACACAACCCCTGCATGAACGCGCGCTTGCCCAGCACACTCGCAGCGGCCCACAGTATCCAGGGTGGCACTGACACCAGTCGCGCCGATACCCCGGCAGCATGCGCCAGAGCGCGCACAAGTTGGGCAGTCGATACATCCTGTCCGTCACTCACGAGAAACGTCTGATTCGCCGCCTGCGGATGATCAACACAGGTCAACACAAAATCAACCAGGTTATCCAGCGCCACCAAAGAACGGCAGTTCTGCACAGCACCCAACGGCAGTGGCCAACCGCGTTGCACAGCGTGCAGCAAGGCCGCGAAGTTGGCGCGTACGCCAGGGCCGTAAACCAAGGGTGGGCGGATGATCACCACCTCCAGTCCTGTCGCTGCTGAAATCTCAAGCAAACCGCGCTCAGCGTTCAACTTTGAAAGCGTGTAGGCATTGTGCGGATGGGGCTCGTCGGTTTCAGTGAAGGCACAGGTTCCGCTGGTCCGAGCCCCATTGACGCCAATGGAACTCAGGAAGATGAAACGCCGCACACCGGTTGCAGCAGCCTGCCGCGCCAACTGCAAGGTCGGTGTGACGTTGATCCGTTCGAATTCCTGGATGGCTCGTTCTGATCGGTCATTGCGGATATGAACGCGTGCTGCCGCGTGCACAACCGTATCAACGCCAACCAATTCCTGCGCCCATGGTGTCGGTAAGGCCAGATCGCCAACGGGCCGGTAGACAGCACCAGAAACCGGATTAGCCGGATTCGTGCGCGTCACCGCAATCACCTGGAATTCACCCAGCGCGACCAATCGGGCGACCACAGCGCGCCCGACAAAACCCGAAGCGCCGGTAACCGCAATCCGGCGCATCATGCGCCACCCTTGGCAAGCGGCTTGCGCAGTGCCAGTGCCACGCAGGAAAGAAAGAACCACAGTTGGTCGAGCGGTTTGCGCCGACAAGCACGAGCCTGTAGCGCCAGCCACAAGCAACCGGAACGACCACCGAGTAAACCCCGCTGAACGATCAGCAATGGCGACGCTCCGATAACATCGGCTATCAGGCACGACTGCTCAAAGCCATACCCATTCAGAATCTTTTGTACGCGCAGTCGAAACGCCTGCCATCCGGTATTGACACCGATCTGGTTTTGGCCGTGCTGGCGGTATTTCAAGCTTGGCCAGTCATCAATGATCCAGGTGTAATGACGTGATCGCGCGAACGCGTAGACCAGCCAGTCATGAAAATCAATGCGCAGCAGTTTCCCGTCTGCACCACGCACCAAGGCTTGCACTGCCAGCGCCAAACCACGATCGAGAACGTAGGTGCAACCCGGACCCGCCGACTCAAACAGGTAATCCCACTCCCGCTGCGGCCAGGCCTTGTTGACAAAGCGCTCCCGTCCCGACGGCCAGAAGGCGGTGAAATTACTCGAATACCCTGCGGCACCTTTGCTACGCATCAGTTGGCAGGCCCGCCACAACTTCTCGGAGTGCCATAGGTCATCCTGATCGGCAAAACACGAATAGTCAAAACCGGTCAGATCGACCTCACGCAAGAGACGATAGAAATTGGGACCAGCGCCACCAAAACGCTGCCCCGTCGACAACAAGGTCAGCCGTGATTCAGTCTTTGCCCACTCGGTCAGCCGGTGCTCCGTGCCATCTGACGATTGGTCGACACTGATGAACAACTGCACGTCGACGCGCGACTGGCCCAGTATGGATTCAATCTGCTCGGTAATGAAAGCCATGCCGTTATAGGCTGCCAAACAGACTGCGAAACGCGGCAATGCGTCCACCGGGCTCTGCTGGGTTGCGAAGTTCATGCCTTAGCCTCGTTCCCGCATGCGCCAGACCATGACGAGGCCCAGTCTTCGCACGAACTTCAGGACAGAAAACGCCATCAAGAAATAAGCGCTCAAAAAAGATAGCCGGTTTGATCGGCGCAGAACACGGTAATTATCTAAATCAGATCGGGCCATCTGCCATAAATTGGAACTCAATCCGGCCATTCCATAGGGCGGTTTGTAGGTGGCCGCCAGATCAACATCCAGGCGCACGACCTCGGCACCGTCGCAGACGATCTCAAGCCAGAGCAGGTGATCTTCCATATAGCGCCGGCCCTCGGCAAAGCGTTGCGGTATATCCGTGCGCAACATGGCTGAGGGGGTTATGAATGGATTGCCCAACAGCAACGGCCACTTGTCGATGAACTTTGTGGGCCCTTGAAGCAGGGCCCATTCTGGTTTGGCATCCATGCGCGCCAGGACCCGGTGCCGATGGCCGCTCAGCACCACTTCCGGATGACGTTTCATGTAGTCGTATTGAATGGCTATCTTTTCTGGATGCCAGCTATCGTCGGCGTCAAGAAAAGCAATAAAGGGCTGACTGGCCGCAGCCCACCCCGCATTGCGCGCAGAGGCAGCGCCACGGTTAGTCTCCAACTGAATGAGGCGCACCCAGCTGGAATGAGCCGTTGCCAGTTTCGTCAGCACGACCCATGTGTCATCGCCACTGGCATCGTCAACCAGAATGACTTCAATCGGCTTCATGGACTGCTGCGCGATCGAAGCAAGCGCGCGCCCGATCGTCAGACTGCAGCGATAGCACGGTATCACCACACTGACCGGTGCCAACGATTCTTGTGACGTCATGTTCGGGTCCAGTGCCGCGGCAAACCCCTGAGTCGTCGGCCCCAATCGAGCACGACCCGCGTTCTCTTTTCACCCAGCACCAACCACGCTAGCGCGCGCAGGTAGGCACGGACCAAGGCCAGAAGCCAGATACGACCCGGCCATCGGAGTCCGTTTTTGCGCTGCGCCACCCTGACCTCGCGCAAAGCCGACAGCGTATTGCCAAGCGCGCTGCTGATACCGCCCTGGCGCATGGCAGAAAAAATGATGTCGGGCATGAAGAAAGCGTCCTTGTCCTTCAACTCGCGCAATAGCAACTCGTAATCGCCAGCGATATGAAACGACTCATCAAAAATACCGTGCTGCCGGAACAATCGGCTCCGGTGCAGCACCGAGGGATGCGGAATGCACATCTGCTGTCTGAATCGATCCTTGACTAGCGACCACGACTCGCCAATCGGATAAAGCAGTTTGCCGCCCATGTCAACCAGATTGACCTGGCTGTAGGCCACATTGATGTCGTCTGGAACGCGCGCCAGTTGGGTCGCAACGCGCGCCAGGACCTGTTCGTTCCACAAATAATCGTCTGATCCCAGGAAACAGATCCAGTCGCCCCTGGCCTGCGCCAGTGCCTTGTTCCAGGCGTGATAAATGCCGCGATCCGGCTCAGAAACGCAATAGGCAATATGACGGGAATGGGTGCGCAGCAACTCAAGACTACCATCCGAAGAGCCGCCGTCGATGACGATCAGTTCCGCGTTGTCGAAGGTTTGCGAAATGACGCTGTCCAAGCATTGCTGCAATGTCGCTGCGCTGTTGTAGGCGGCAACAATCACACTGAGCAGCGGCTGACCCTGATCGCTCATGCGGCACAGCTCTCCTTGCCCGGCGCAGCCCACGGTATTCATGCAACCAGCCTGCGGTAAACCGCCGCGGTCTGCTCTGCGCAGCGCTCCCAACTAAATAGTTTGCAACGACTGCGCCCCAGTACAACCAGTTGCTGGCGACGCGCGGGCGATTGCAGCACCCGCTCGATCGCAGCCCTGATGGAATCCTGATCAAAGGGGTCGAAGTACTCACCCGCTTCGCCGACGACCTCCGGTATCGAACTGGTGTTGCTGCAGATAACCGGACAGTCCAGCGACATGGCTTCCAGCGGCGGTATTCCAAAGCCCTCGTATTTTGACGGATACACCAGCGCTGCGGCACCCTTGTACATGGCGGCCAGTCGTTCATCGCTGCCGCCGACATGCATCACCTGCTCCAGCGCCAGTCCAAGCCCTGCCATCTGGATGCGCTCCTGTGACGAAAATGCAGTAGCGCCAAAACAGACAATGCGAAACCCCGCTCGCAACCAGGCCGATGCAGCGTAGGCACGCAGCAGCCCCTCAAAATTCTTGTAACCGTGGCGACCCGCCACAAAAAGAATGTATGGCGCTGGACCGACCAGATCCTGCGCCCGCAAACCCGATTGCGGCAAGCTGTCGTAACCTAGATAGGTCACGCTCACGCGCTCCTCGGAAATCGGGTTCATCGCCAGCAGATCACGGCGCGTATTTTCAGAATTGCAAAAAATATGATCGGCACGGGCTACCGCGAGTCGCTTGCGTCCGGCCAGCGGATAACCGGCGACAAAACTCTCCGGGAAGCGCTCCTCGATCATGTCATGCACCGTCAGAACTTGCGCCGCTTTGGCGCGACACAGTGGCTGCGCCGCATAATAGGTTTCATGCACCAGATCCGGTCGCACCAAACTGCCAAGCGGCCGGCACAAGGCGGATCCCAGCGTCTTGATGAGCCGCGCGGTCCGGGGCAGACGGGGGACATAACAGCCTACTGCGATCTTTTTATCCAGTTCCCTGAGGTAGCCATTGATATGCAGCGGTGCCAGCACCTTGACGTCCATACCGGGAAGCAACGCCATCTGCGAGGCCAGCGCGCAGATATAGCGCGAGATTCCGCCGTAGGCCTGCTCAACAAAAATCTGTGCGTCGTAGACCACTTTCATGGCATGGGCCACCTTCCACGCATCACGCCAGTCCCCGCAACAGCAAGTTGTGATCGCTCATGGTCCTGGAGCCCAATCGCCGGCGAATCCACCACGGTCCCAGACGCGAAGCCAAACGGCCCGTCGCCAGCGCCAGCACACGTTCATTAACGCGCTCTTTGGACAACACATGCAGCCCATTGGCGCTGGCCAGGTGCAAGCCCAGTCTGGCGCCCAGTGCTTCCAGCGTTCGGCGTTGAAAAAAGCCGATGTGCTGCCCGGTTCCAAAGCTGTAATACCACCATGCGACCGGGTCCGGCGGTGGACCTTCATAGAGTTCGGTCGTGAACAACAGGGTTTGCGCACCCGAGGTCGCCAGCGCCTCTTCAATGAAGGCGACCGGGTCGGTGAGGTGCTCCAGCACTTCAATCGCCGTGACGGCGCGGCAGGCCCCGAGTTCCGGCCGATACTCAAATCCTGGCGCCATCAGGTTGGCGCAGTATTTGTCCGCCCAATAGCAATTGAATCCCAGGTCACGCAACAAGCGCGTGAGAATGCCATAGCCGCCCGCAACATCGAGCAATTGCCCCTGGCCGCGTTCATTCAGAGCCCAGTACAAGGCTCCTGCGAGCTTGCTGGCCAGCGCGGCGTTGCGCATCAGCAAGCCGGTATCGGCGGCGGCAATGGCCTGAGAATAAGCTTCATCCAGCCAGTGCGGCTCATGCACGCGCAGGAAACCACAACCCGCGCAAACCTCGTATTGAGCGGGATACTTGGTCAGCACCGTTGCGCTGAAGGCAAACTTCATCGGCCCTGAACAGATCGGACATGTCATATGCTTAAGCTGCACTTGTTACAAACGATTTGATTTTTGGATAAAAAACAAATCCATAAAAATAAACGTGCGTCAGTGCATACACCAGCACCGCCGCCACCGGAATCGCGATCAGACCAAACTGAGCAATGCCTGCGATTTTCAGGGGCAAAACCAGGACGCAAAAGAGAACCACCACAACGACCTGTTGCCGCACCACTTGAATGCCGTTGAGAAACATTGCGAAGGCTGCACCGCAACACTCGAAAATGGTCCAAGTTGCCATGGCAGCGATCAGCAAGGCCGGTACTTCCAGCGCACCGCGGGTCCAGAGCTGCAGCAACCACCCGCTGCTTGCGAAAAGTACCAACGCCCCGACCAGCGCGACCCCGAAGGTCAGAAGCATACTGGCTTTCAAAGTGCGGCGAATGAAGACCATGTCGCCTTTGGCATGGGCATCGGCGTAGGCACCCCAAAGCGGCCCATTGATCATCGCCAGCGGCTGGGAAAGAAACTGGAACAGGCGCTGCGCGACACTGTAGACCGCCACCTGCGCTGGCCCCAGCGCACTGGAAATGATCAGCGCATCCGCGCCCCAGCCAATCATGGCACCCACCTGCAATACAAAAAACAAACCACCCATGCGGAACAAACCCGACGCCTCCTGTGTCAGCGCCGATCTGATTTCACGAAGAGAGAAAAGATGGCGCCCTGCCAGCACCAGCAGCAGGAACAGGGTCGACAGCAACGGGATGCCAAAAGTTCCGGCCAGCAGGATCGGGATGCCCGCCTGTCGATCCGCCGCGAGGACTAGCGCCAGCAATGAAACAACACTGCCCAGCACGCTGGCCAGATGCACTTCAAAGCTGCGCTGCAGACCTGCAAAAACGCTCTGGATTCCAGTGGTCAACAGACTCAGACCAAAAAGAATGGCAAACAGACGGGCAGCGTCTCTTGCTTCTGCCAGCAACAGCACGTCGTCGATTTTGATAAGACGTGCCCAAGGAAGCAATGTTGCCAGCAAAAACAAACCCGCCGCCGCAGTCAGTCCGAGCAGCACCAGACAAGCCAGGCCGCCGCTGATGGCCCGGCGCAGGAGCGCGGAGTCACCTTGCGCCGCGCGACCTGCAACATGATTGGTCAACGCGTTGCCAATGCCCAGCCCCAAAAACGAGAGCATGGTCGCGAAGCTTGCCACCGTCATCCAGATACCGAAGCGCTGCGCGCCGAGATAGGGAATGGTGAGGCTGACACTGAGCACCATGACCACCATAGCGGTGCCCCGACTGGCCACATTGGCAAGAGTGGCCCAAGCCGCCAAACGGTAGCGCTCGGCGGCTCTGCCGTCCGCGGTCGCCCCATCAAAAGAATGAAGTCGCAGGTAGCGAAAGAGGTTCATGCGCGTGTGAAATGGATCACTCCAGGCTCACCGCAATGTCGTACCCATGCTGCTTCAGCAAAGCCTGCTTCCTGGCCTCGGCCAGATCGGCTGCCACCATTTCCTGCACCATTTCATCAAGCGTGATCAGCGGCACCCAGCCCAGTTTCTCTTTTGCCTTGGTCGGATCGCCGAGCAGGGTCTCGACTTCGGTCGGGCGGAAGTAGCGCGGGTCAATCCGGATCACAGCCTGCGCATTCCAGTAACCCACCTCGTTGACGCCTTCACCCTCCCAGCGGATCGGCATGCCCAGCACCGCAGCGGCCTTCTCGATGAACTGGCGCACGCTGTACTGCACGCCCGTGGCAATCACGAAGTCTTCGGGCTTGTCCTGCTGCAGCATCAGCCACTGCATACGCACATAGTCCTTGGCATGACCCCAATCCCGCAGGGCGTCGATGTTGCCCATGAACAGGCATTCTTCGAGCCCCTGGCTGATGTTGGCCAGGCCGCGTGTGATCTTGCGTGTGACAAAGGTCTCACCACGCCTGGGGCTCTCATGGTTGAAGAGAATTCCGTTGCAGGCGTAGATGCCGTAGGCTTCGCGGTAGTTGACCGTGATCCAGTAGGCGTACATCTTGGCTACGGCATAGGGGCTGCGCGGGTAGAACGGCGTTGTTTCCTTTTGCGGCGTCTCCTGCACCAGACCGTAGAGTTCGGAGGTAGATGCCTGGTAGAAGCGGGTCTTCTTCTCCATCTTCAGGATGCGGATCGCCTCCAGGATACGCAGGGTGCCCATGGCGTCCACATCGGCTGTGTATTCCGGACTCTCGAAGCTGACCGCCACGTGGGATTGGGCACCGAGGTTGTAGATCTCGTCGGGCTGCGTTTCCTGGATGATGCGCACCAGGTTGCTGGTGTCCGTGAGGTCGCCATAGTGCAGCCGGAAATTGGCGTTTGCTATGTGCGGGTCCTGGTAAATGTGGTCAACACGCTGGGTGTTGAAGGAACTGGCGCGGCGCTTGATGCCGTGCACGAGGTAGCCTTTTTCCAGCAGTAGCTCCGCCAGGTAACTTCCGTCTTGGCCGGTGATGCCGGTGATGAGTGCGATCTTTTGAGTGCTCATGCGTGTTGCCTTAAAAAATCCTGGTAAGCCAGCGCCAGACCATCGCGCAGGCTGACCTGTGCATGCCATCCCAGGGCCTCGAGTCGACCACTGTCCATCAGTTTGCGCGGTGTGCCGTCCGGTTTACCGGGATCAAATTCAATGCGCCCCTGATAGCCAACGGCCAGACCAACGGCGTTTGCCAGTTCGGCGATGGTGATGTCTTCACCGTAGCCAACATTGATCAGGCTTTGCATTGGCAGCGTGTTGGCGTCGTAGCTAGCCTTGGGCAGATTCATCACATGGACGCTGGCTGCCGCCATGTCGTCCACGTACAGAAACTCACGCCGCGGAGTACCGCTGCCCCAGATCGTGACGATGGGAGCGCGCGTGACCCTGGCTTCGTGGAAGCGCCGGATCAGCGCAGGGATAACGTGCGAGTTTTCCGGGTGGTAGTTGTCACCCGGACCGTAGAGGTTGGTCGGCATGACGCTGCGGTAGTCGACGCCGTACTGCCGGTTGTAGCTCTCGCACAACTTGATGCCAGCGATCTTGGCAATGGCATAGGGCTCGTTGGTGGGCTCCAGCACACCCGTCAGCAGCGCATCTTCACGCATGGGCTGCGGTGCGAGTTTGGGATAGATGCAACTCGAACCCAGGAACAGCAATTTGCGTACACCGGCACGCCAGGCTTGGTGAATCACGTTGGACTGCACCATCAGGTTCTCGTAGATGAACTCAGCCGGGTACGTGTTGTTGGCATGGATGCCACCGACCTTGGCCGCAGCCATGTAGACCTGCTCCGGCTTTTCCGCCTGAAAAAAATCACGTACTGCAATCTGGTCCGTGAGGTCAAGCTCGGCGCGCGTGCGGGTGATGATGTCGGTCTGTCCTCGCTGGCGCAAAGCGCGCACGATGGCGGAACCGACCATGCCACGGTGGCCGGCGACATAGATTCTGGCCTGCGTCACGCTGCTGCACCCCCAGCGCCGGAAAACACCGGCGCGTCCCGCAGCGCCACACCTGACTGATCTTTGGCTGAGATCAGCGGCGCAAGCCCGGTCAGCGGCCAGTCAACTGCCAGCGTCGGATCGTTCCATGCGATGCAGCACTCATGCTGCGGCGCGTAGTAGTCGGTCGTCTTGTAGAGGAAGTCTGCTGACTCGCTCAAGGTCAGAAAACCGTGTGCAAAACCCGGCGGAATCCACATCTGGCGCTTGTTGTCTTCGCTGAGCTCAACACCCACCCATTGGCCAAAAGTTGCAGATGCTTTTCGCAAGTCGACCGCCACGTCAAAGACAGACCCACGCACCACCCGAACCAGTTTGCCTTGCGCCTGCTCAATCTGGTAATGCAGGCCGCGCAAGACACCCCGGGCCGAACGCGAATGGTTGTCCTGCACAAAATCGAGGTCCAGACCAGTGGCCTGCTGGAAGGCTTTTCGATTGAAGCTCTCAAAGAAAAAACCGCGCGCGTCACCAAACACCTTGGGCTCAATCACAAGAACATCGGCAATCGCAGTAGGTATGACATTCATATCAGTATTCAATCAGGGTTCGTGGCGGCTGCGCTCGACCAGCATGCGCATCAGGTACTGTCCGTAGCCATTTTTTGCCAGCGGCTGCGCAAGCTTTTGTAACTGGGCATCGTCAATAAAACCATTGCGCCAGGCGATCTCTTCAACGCAGGCCACTTTCAGCCCTTGACGACGCTCCAGCGTCGCAATGAACTGACTGGCCTCCAGCAGACTGTCGTGCGTACCGGTATCAAGCCAGGCGTAGCCACGCTGCATGATTTGCACATTGAGCTGACCC